>CAZPNJ010000026.1:0-5539 GCA_964587765.1 uncultured Prevotella sp. | reverse complement strand
ATTCGCTGGTAATGCTTTTTGTTTCACAAAGCTCAACAAAAGGTGTTCTAATTCGTCTGAAATATAAGAATGGCGTTTGTTATAACGACACTATAGAAAAGTATAACAACGTTAAAACACCAGGCAATGACCTGCGCCTTACTTCCTCAAATTGGATTAAATATATTCTAAACCAAGTATATTCTTACGCCCCTGCCGAGACATACGCTATGATTATAGGTTGTCATGGTTACGGCTGGATTCCGGCTAACAATGCCATAGCCGCCAAGGCGGCTATGGCAAAGGCAAAGAAACTTAGCTCAAACTTCACAGGTCCTAAGACCCGTTGGTTTGGTGGCACAAGCGAAAAGACCGACATATCTACATTAGCCGAAGGCATAAAGAACTCGAAGATTGGCAAACTGCAATACATTCTGTTCGATGCCTGTTACATGGCTAACGTCGAGGTTGCCTACGACCTGCGCAACGCCTGCGACTATTACATCTCTTGCCCAACGGAGATTATGCTCGCCGGTATGCCCTACTCTAAGATGTGGAGTCAGCTCACAGCCGAAACGCCTGACTATGGCGCTATCTGCGATGCCTTCTATAACTTCTATAACTATGAGTATGACGACACTTACAACTGCGGAACTATTTCCGTAGCAGTGCCAGCCGAGGCAGACAGCTTAGCGTCTATCATGAAACTTATAAACGATTCGTGCAGCTTTGATTACACAAAGATTGACCAAGTGCAAAACTTCGATGGCTATGCGCCACCGGTATTCTTCGACCTTGGTGCATACGTTCACAATCTCTGCACCTCAAACTATCTGCTTTCTCTGTTTGACGCCCAACTGAAGCGTCTCGTGCCATACAAGGCTAACACCGAGTATTATTACAGCGCGCTCTCACGCCAAGGCAAGCATAAGATAAGCGCTTACAGTGGTCTTTCCATTTCTGACCCGTCGCTTAACCCAATGGCTAAGGACGATAAGAAGACCACAAACTTCTATAAGGCTACGCACTAATCGTTCACCCACATATAAATCTTCGTAATTTTGCCGAAACATTTTGGTAACGTTACGAAGATTTTTTTGTAACGTTACTAAACTCACTTTTTCCGCAACCTTGTTTATTCATACACATTAGTCTTTTAATTTCCGCTAAGGCTTATTTATCATCGTAATGCCCGTAAGCAGTAAGCACGTCAACATGCACCTCGGTTTCGTATATGCAATAAACCAAACGGTGTTTCTTTGTAATAGCTCTACTCCAACGCCCCGCAGGCTTACCTTTTAGAGGTTCCGGGTGACCAGTACCCGTTTTAGAATGTTCAGTAAGTTCGTTAAGTAACTTAACAGTCTTAGAAAAAAGCTGCTGGTTCACTACGTTTTAGTTTTGCAAGGTCATCCTTGGCTCGCTTTGCATAAACAATTGTATAAGTCATTAATCAAAGAGCATTTAGCCAAGCATTCATAGCCTCGCTGTTATTGAACTCGTATTTTTCGCCTTGCGCAATCTGTTGTTCCGCTTCATCAATGTGTGCGAAAAACTCTTCTTCAGTCATTAGCGAGGGGTCAGACTCTTTTTTAGCAACAAGCCTTTTTAAGTAACTTGCTGCCTTACGAAGATAATTTTCATCCGTAGCAAGAATGCCAAGACTGCGGTAAATCTCTGCGTTTAGCTGTAATGTTGTCATGATTTTTATGCCTTATTCAATGCAAAAATATAGTAATTTCTTGAAACGGCAAAAACTATGAGCGATTTTAAGCATTATGGTTGAAGAAGCGCTGCTCAGCAAGCTTCTCGAACTTAGTGCCTGGTTTGCCATAGTTAACGTATGGGTAAATGCTGATGCCACCACGCGGTGTAAACAGTCCAGTAACCTCAATGTATTTAGGCTGCATAAGACGTATGAGGTCTTTCATAATGATGTTTACACAATCTTCATGGAAGTCGCCATGGTTGCGAAAGCTGAACAGATACAGTTTCAGGCTCTTGCTCTCAACCATAAGGTCGTCGGGAATATACATGATACGTATCTCTGCGAAATCGGGTTGCCCAGTGATTGGACACAGCGAGGTAAACTCAGGACAGTTGAACTGCACCCAATAATCATTCTCTGGATGCTTGTTGTGGAATGTTTCCAATACCTCAGGCGCATAGTCTGAGGCGTATTTTGTTTTTGTACCAAGGGCTTTCAGCCCCTCATCTTTTCTTTCCATAAAATCAAATAGCGTTTAATATTAAATATATAAGGTAAACGATGTAAATGAGTGTAAGTACCAATCCCTCCCATCGAGCCACAGTGTATTTTGTGAATGAGAAGAGCCATACCAGCATTATGCTTGAAAGCAGAAGCGCAAGGTCAACAGGTGTGATGCCCTGAATGGTCATGGGCTGAATGATACCCGTTACACCAAGTATCATAAGTATGTTAAACACGTTTGAACCAAGCACATTGCCAATAGCGATAGCCGACTGCCCTTTTCTGGCTGCTACTACGCTTGTGGCGAGTTCAGGCAGCGACGTGCCACCAGCCACTATGGTAAGGCCTACGACAGCCTCACTGATACCGAATGCGGAGGCTACTGCCTTGGCTGACTCAACGAAGATGTTGCTTCCGAAGATAAGGCAAGCTATGCCCAACACTATGAAAAACGAAGCGCGCAGCATACCCATAGGCTTTGCCTCGGTAACGTCGGCAGAATCAGTGGTTTGAGACTTTGTTGAGTGCAGTGTGGCAATCATGAACATTACGAACAGAATGAACAGTATGCCAGCGTCAAGTCGTGCGAGAGAGCCATCGTCAATAAGCAGGAACAGCGCAGCCGATGCCACTACAGCGAAAGGGATATCCTTTTTAACAGTGCGACAACTGATAATCATAGGTGATACCATTGCTGCCACACCCACGATGAGTAGTGTATTCATAACGTTAGAACCCACTACGTTGCCCACAGCCAAATCGGGCGTGCCCTTTATGGCGGACATAAACGACACGAAGAACTCTGGCATGGACGTGCCCATAGCAACGACGGTTAGCCCTATGACTATTGCCGACACCTGCATCTTGGACGCAATGGCTACGGCACCGTCGGTAAGTCGGTCGGCGCCCCAAAGAACGAGGACCACGCCGACCGCTATGAGTATAAGGTTAAGAAACATTATTTGCCGTTCAAGGTTTCCTCAAAGTCAGTAATGCCAGCTTTGATTAGTATGTCGTACCACTGAATAAGTTTCTTTATATCGCTGTCGTGAACACGGTCACGGTCATAAGAAGGCAGCACAGCAGCGAAAAATTCGTGCAGTTCCTTAGATGAAGCCTTCTTGTAATCAAGAGAACAAGGTTTGAGTTGCTCCTTCTCTCCAACAGCCTTGAGAACCTGCCACAATGGGATATCGTCAGCATCGGTGTACATAGAGATGTCAGAGAGGCTGGTTACACGGTCAGACGCAAACACAGGAAGGCGCCTGCGAGCATCGTCGAGAGTTTCAACGATAAGGTTAATCTTACTGCTTGATACCAGTTTATAAAGGCCTGGCTTGCCTGAGATAGAAAGAATTGTTTCCATATTTTTATTTTTGTTTATACGTTTAGTCATTTATATTGCAGCGTGCTGAGCATGATTTGCAGTTGCAGTGAAGTATCGTGCTTGCCGTCGTTAATGATAACGACATCGCTGTTTTTTTCGATTAGTGCCTGTGGCATTTGGGCGTTAATCCACTCCAAGGCTGCATCGGCACTGATATTGTCACGAGCCATAATGCGACTCTGGCGAACCTCTAAAGGAGCTGAGACA
The DNA here is from genome assembly GCA_964587765.1 of uncultured Prevotella sp. GTDB lineage: Bacteria > Bacteroidota > Bacteroidia > Bacteroidales > Bacteroidaceae > Prevotella. Next base: position 1,754 of record CAZPNJ010000026.1, on the reverse strand, counting down.
CAAACCACATGGTCGAAATGTGTTCGGTTAAAGAATTCAGACTCGAAGTAAATGGCACTCTCAAGCCAATCCAACCCACTCTGCTCAAAATCCTTTACTACTGCAGGGTGAACAATGTCGTTAATGGCAAGTTTGTTAGCCTCGGACTGTAACAGAAACTCTGCCACTACACGCTTGTCAAGTGAGCCATCTGCAGCGTAAGCATTATCGCCGATAAGCGCTTTAAGTGCCGAACGAACTTGCTCTGAATTGCGCATTAATGCCTTTGCAGAACTGTCGCTATCAAACACTCTTATGCCAAGTTTATTCAGCTCCTGACAGATGAAACTCTTGCCAGAACCGATGCCTCCAGTAATAGCTATCTTCATTGTTGTTCTACTAAATAATCTACTTGATGTATTTCAGGGCGTGCGAGCGACACGAACGACGGCATACGAACAAGGCGTATGCGACACTTGTCAGACGGGGCATCAGCAATGTCGTTATAGTCAACTATCACACGAAACATTGAAGGGCTGACGTTGCGATACATATTGGCACCAACGGTGAAATGCACACGAACCTTTGTGGGGAAAGTGCGCAAGAGCTTGCCTTTGGGCATGTTGACAGCCGTAATGGGTACGTCAACAAACGCCTCAGTAAGAATATCGGCATAAATACCAATATGCACTGAAGACGGAACAATCTTAGCACCACGAATAGGCGTAAGCTGAACCACTTGGAAGAGAGTATCGGAAATATTGCTGAAGTTTACCTCTTCGGTATAAACAGCCTTTATGCTGTCAAGGATAGCCTCGTTGGCATAAACTGTAACCTTTTCGGGCCAGAAACGCACGTTAGCGATATAGTGATTTTTTGATGCCGTAACCTGACCTGACAACTTAATCTCTACACGTCGAGAAGCTCCGTAGTTGAAAAAGAAGTCGAGACGCTCAGGCTTAATCTGAGTAATCTTAGAAGAAGCATATAGCATCTGTTGAACAGACTTTTGAATGTCTGTTACAGGAACAAAGCCACGGCCAATAGATTTGTTGGCATAAGTGGCGAAGTTAAGAGCCACAGGACTTAACTTATCGCCATAAACGTATGGCAAGAGAGCGAAACCCTTGTCACGAACAGTTACAATGATGGTGTCGGTGATGTCTGTCGTTATGATAACATTTGAGGGTACATTAGTGAGTTTCACCGCCATAGGAATCTCACGCTCAACGGTTTCGTTAAGCGTTAATCCCAGCCAGAATGCACCACTCAGCAGTAGGAAATACAAAAAAATCAAGAACTCCTTGTTGATTAGTACAAGCAGAGAGTTCCTGATAGTTTTTAAGAATAACGACAGGATTTGACTCATCGTCTGAATTTATTCGTTTAGTTAATCGTCGATTATTTAACGGCAGCAGAAGCTAAATCCTCAAATACTGCGTTTTTATCTACAGTAACGACTACACCATGAGCAATCTCTACATCTACCAGATTCTTAGCGAGGTCAACACGCTTTACTGAGCCATAGATGCCATTTCCTATGACTACCTTTGTGCCTTCCTTCAGTGAGTTCTGGAAATTGCGTATCTTCTTTTGAGTTTTCTGATTTGGTCGTAAAATGAAGAACCAGAAGATTACAACCATTAAACCAATCATTACAATTACACTCATGCCACTACCCTGTTGGGCAGCCTGAGCCGAGAGAATCATTTCGTTCATTTTTGTTTAAGTTTTATTGTTATCCATGCAGAGCGGGTTACTGGCATATAAGGATT
>CAZPNJ010000025.1:5755-14148 GCA_964587765.1 uncultured Prevotella sp. | reverse complement strand
TATCATAATTAACAAGAGTAGCGTAAAGTCAGCCGTAGGAAAGTATAGCGGCGAACTCGCCGTAGAGCTCAACGACAAGCAGACATCTATCGTGAACCTGACCATGCGCGATGCCGTGCCGGAGCGTGCGGAAGACGTGCTCGATGAACTTATAAAAGCCCACGAAGAGCAGTGGCGCAAAAACAAAGACCGCATTACCGAGGCTACCAACGAGTTCATACGTGAGCGATTGAACATCATAGAGAGCGAGCTGGGCGACGTGGACAACAGCATTACCGCATATAAGAGCGACAATCTGTTGCCAAACTTGAGCCACTCTGCCGAAATGGACATGCAGCAGTCGTCGGTAAGTATGCAGCAGATTTACGAACTGAAGAACCAACTGTCAGTAGCCAAGTATCTGCGCGACTTCGTGCGCCGCAACAATCACAAACTCTTGCCTGCCAACGCCGGGCTTGAGGAAATGAACCTTCAGACGCTTATTGGCGAGTATAACGAGAAGGTGCTCCAGCGCACAACGCTTGTTGACGGTAGCTCTGAGCATAACGTAATAGTAAGAGACCTTGATCAAAAACTGGCGTCGCTGCGCTCTACTATACTCAGTTCGATTGATAATTACATGGTTTCGCTGAACGTACGATTGAAGTCAGCCGAAAACCTGTTCGCCTCAGCCAATAAGCGCATAAGCGACAACCCCAAGCAGGTGCGCCATCTGCTTTCAGACGAGCGCCAGCAAAAGGTTAAGGAGACGCTTTATCTCTACCTCTTGCAGAAGCGTGAGGAAAACGAGATGTCGCGAGCGTTCACCGAGCATAAGAGCCGTGTCATCGTAGCCCCTAACCAAGGCGGCGTGGGCATAGCCCCAACGCCAGAGAAGGCTAAGATCGTAAGCTACGCATTCCTTGTGGGGTTGCTTATCCCGCTATTAGTTATAATCTTGATGGAGCGTTCAAACAAGAGCGTACGCGGTCGCCGTGACCTCGAGGGCTTAAGTGCGCCGCTCATTGGCGAGATACCAAGCGTGGGCGGAACACGTCGTGAGGCATTTGAGCAGATGACTACGCTTGTAAAGGTTCGTAAGCACGACACTGACTCCAGTATAGCAATGGTGGTTCGCCCCGATAGTGAAGACTGCGTCAACGAGGCGTTCAGAATGATGCGCACTAATATAGAAAACGCTGCCGGCGACCATCTAAGCGGATACGTAATCATGTTCACCTCGGCAAACAACGGTAGTGGCAAGTCGTTTATGAGCATTAACACCGCCATCAGCATGGCTGTAAAGGAAAAGAAGGCTATAGTCATAGACCTTGACCTGCGCCATAAGGGGCTCAGCCATGAACTGGCAGCCAGTGCAAAGGGCGTGGCTAACTATCTGTCGGGCGATGAGCAGAGCTACAAGCCGCTGATAGTGGAGAACGTTCACAATACGGGCGTTGACTTCCTTCCGGCGGGCGACTCTACTCTCAATCCTGCCGAGCTGATCTCAAAGACCGCCTACAGCCAGATGCTTGAAGAGCTGAAGCTGCGCTATGATTATATAATACTTGACTGTCCGCCTGTGGGCAGAGTGTCAGACCCTGACGTGATAACCCGCAGCGTTGACCGTACTATCTTCGTGGTGCGCGCCGGACTATACAAGCGCTCACGTATAGAGGAACTCGACAAAACCTACGCATCGGGTCGCTTCCACGACTTCTGCGTATTGCTTAACTATAAGAACTGCGCCGACTAATCGTCGGTGTGGTTTACTGTTATGTGCGAATAAACAAATATTGTTAATATAAGGTGTATAACAAGTTACTTAATTGGTATTTTACGAAAAGGGCACTGCCTTTCTGGTGTGTCTTCTTTATTGATTGCGGCGTCGTAATTCTTTCGGGCATCATTGCCTATTGGGTTGACAGGGGCACTACTACGTTTGTTGCTGATTTCACCCGATTGGTCAGCACGCTCTTGTTCTATCTTATCTTTTATATCATAGGATTCAGAGTAAACCGCACCTATCTGGGACTGATGCGCTATACCACGCTTGAAGACTTTAAGCGTATAATCAGTGCTATGGTTATAGGTATGCTTGGTATCATCATAGGCAGGCGTTTTCTGCACTTCGATGAATTCTTCCTGCCTATAAGGTTGCGCGAGCTGGTGCTGTGGCCATTCCTATCGATGGCAATGCTGGGCTTTATACGCCTGTTGGTAAAGAGCGTTTACGACACATTCGTGTCGGTTGACATAAAGCCGGTATTCATTTACGGCGTAAAGAACGGTGGCATCAGCCTTGCCGTAGGCATCAAAAACGACGTGCCACGTAAGTTTAAATTGTGCGGCTTCGTTAGCGACAACAACGACTTAACCAACAAGTACCTCATGGGTGTGCAGGTGCATAGAAACGATGAGTATTTGCCGCACGATATGCTTATGAAAGGCGTGAAGACGCTCTTGGTTTCGCCGCTGAAGACAAAGGCGTTGGCTAACAACCAGGCTATGGTTGACCGACTTATTGAGGCGGGCATTCGCATATACATAGTAGGCGACACTAAGGCGTGGGACGGTAAAAGCGTGTTGCAGTCGTCTAACCTGCGCCACGTGCAGATTGAAGACCTGTTGCCTCGCGATGAGATAAAGATAAACCTGAAGACCGTTGAGGCTATGCTTCGTGACAAGACCGTTCTGATAACGGGTGCTGCCGGAAGCATAGGCGGCGAGATGGTAAACCAAATAGCGCAGTTCTCGCCCCGAAACCTTGTACTCATTGACTCTGCCGAGACACCTATGCACGACGTTCGCCTGATGATGACAAAGCGTTATCCCGACATACAGTGCGAAACGATCGTTACTAACGCTTGCCGAGAGGAGCGTATGCGCCAGATATTTGAGAAGTACAGGCCAGAGTTCGTCGTCCATGCAGCTGCCTACAAGCACGTGACAATGATTGAATACAACACCTGAGAGGCTATCCAGAACAATATACTAAGCAAAAAGGTGGTGGCAGACCTGAGCCTGAAGTTAGGCGTGGGCAAGTTCGTCATGATATCTACCGACAAGGCGGTCAACCCTACCAACGTGATGGGCTGCTCTAAGCGCATTTGCGAGATATATGTACAGAGTCTCGCCAACGAGATAAAGGCTGGCCGACTGCAGGGCAATACGCAGTTCGTCACCACACGTTTCGGCAATGTGCTCGGCTCTAATGGCTCGGTCATTAAGATATTTAAGGAACAACTCAGCAAGGGCGAGCCTATCACGGTCACTCACCCTGATATTACCCGCTTCTTTATGCTCATACCCGAAGCCTGTAAGCTGGTGCTTGAGGCGGCAACGCTTGGGCATGGCGGCGAGATATTCTGCTTTGACATGGGCAAGCCTGTAAAGATAGCCGACATGGCTAAGCGCATGATAAACCTGTCGGGAGCGACAAGCGAGATAAAGTATTGCGGACTGCGCCCCGGCGAGAAACTCTATGAAGAGGTGCTCAGTGATAAGGAAACGACCATGCCTACGCCGAACGAGAAAATTCGTATAGCCAAGGTGCGCGAGTACGACTACAGCGAGGTCAGGCAGCAGATACAGCACCTTGTTGACACGTCGTACACATATGACGACATGGCTACCGTTGAGTGCATGAAAGAAATAGTGCCAGAGTTCAAGTCTAACAACTCCGTTTACGAGGCACTGGACAAATAAACCTATCTGCCTATGTCAGCCACCAACACAGCGTCTAACAAGCGAATAGCCAAGAACACCCTCGCTCTTTATGTGAGAATGGGTGTGTCTTTGCTTATAGGACTATACACCGGTAGAGTGGTGCTGCAGGTGCTGGGTGTTGATGACTATGGCATTTACAACATAGTAGGCGGTGTGGTTGGAATGCTTGCCTTCCTTAACGCTACTATGAGCGGTGCCACCTCGCGCTTCATAGCCTTTGAACTGGGTCGCCATGAACAACAGAGACTGAAACTGACATTCCGCTCGGCGTTGCTTGTTCACGCTTTAGCGGCGATAGTGGTAGCCGTAGTTTTGGAAACTGGCGGTCTGTGGTTTCTTTACAATAAGCTGGTTATACCTGAGTGTCGTATGGCGGCTGCCGTGACGGTATTCCACATATCTGTGTTGTCGTCGGTGCTTGGCATAGTAAGCGTGCCGTTCAACTCGCTGCTGATAGCCCACGAGAAAATCGACGTGTTCGCAGTCTTGGATATGGTGGGCATGGCACTGAAGTTGGCGGTAGTCATTTTAATTCAGTATATAAGCTACGACAGCCTTATAACGTATGCTGTGTTACTGCTGATGGTGCAGACGCTAATGGCGGCGGTAGGAGCGGCTTACGGCTTTATGCGATTTGACGAGTGTGAGTTGGGGCAAAAGGTTGACGGCGGCATAGTGCGCGACATTCTGTCGTTTACGGCGTACAACCTGTTTGGCAACTTCTCTTCTATCTTTAACCTGCAAGGCACTAACATACTTATAAACAAGTTTTTCGGCGTGGCGGTAAATGCTGCCGTTGGCATAGGCATGACGGTGTCAAACATGGTGGGCAGCTTTGCCAACAACATGCTTACGGCGTTTCGACCGCCTATAACAAAAGCCTATGCTTCGGGCAATATGGCTGAGGTGGAGAGTATGCTCTCTAATGCCTTTCTGCTGGCAGTGTCGTTGTTCTCGCTGTTTGCCGTGCCGGCAGCGGTGGAGATGGACACTCTTTTGAAACTATGGCTGGTGAACGTGCCTGCGCATACAGCCACGTTCAGCCGCATAATACTGTTTTGCATCTTATTTGAAGTGATACGCCACATTGCTACTATAGCCATTCACGCCACGGGTAAGGTGAAGCTGATGAGCGTATGCAACGGCGTGTTACTCACGCTTAATCCTTTCATCGTTTATCTGTTGTTCATTGTCGGCAGTAGGGCATACCTTGCCTACGTCAGCTATTTGGCGGTGAGCGTGGTATTGGCAGCGGCATCGTTGGTGATTACTAAAAAACTGATTCCCGAACTGAGCGTGCGTACAATAATAGTATCGCTGACGAAGTTATTTATATGTATGCTGTTGGCTCTAATAATGACGCTTTGGTTCAGCACATGTTTTGAGGCTGGTTTCGCTCGCTTAGTTTTGTCGAGTCTATTCTCTTCTGTGGTATTGGCTACCCTAACGTTCGGCTTTTGCTTGAACAAACGGCAACGACAGGCGGCGGTAGATTACGTTAAAGTGCGCTTGCCTCGCTTGAAACCCTAAAATATATATTATGGATAAAGTCTTGATACTCGATACGGCGGTAGCCTCAACCAACCGAGGCGATGATATAATAATGGAGTGTGTCAACAAGGAGTTGGCACCTATTACCAAAGGTAAGTTCGTTTATACGTTGCCTACGCACGTGTCGCCGTTTCACTGGTATCAAGTCGTGCGCAACTCTTATGCCGTTCAGAAGTATAGTAATTGCGAGTTGAAGTTTGCAGGTGGCTCAAACCTCTTGGTTAAGGATATGCTGACGCATTACCCCCAGTGGAACATCAACTGGTTTAACTGCGCTCCGCTTAGGGGGCTGGTGCTGTTAGGCATCGGTGCCGGAGCTGGCGACAAGTCTAACGCATACACACGCCATTTGTATAGGCGAGTGCTTAGCCACGACTTCGTTCACAGCGTGCGCGATGAGCGTAGCCGTGCGTATGTGGAAAGCTTAGGACTTAAAGCGCTGAATACGGGGTGCGTTACCATGTGGCAACTCACGCCCGATTTCTGTAGGCAGATACCCACACGGAAGACAGGCAGGGTGGTGTTCACACTTACCTCTTACGCTCACGACTTAGATAATCAGTACTTGATTGATACGCTTAGAGAAAATTATGCCGAGGTATATTTCTGGCCGCAGGGCGACGATGACCTTGACTTCCTGAAAGGCTTCCGCAATACCGAGGGCATAAAAGTGCTTGAAGCTACTAAGGAGGCGTATGATGAATATCTTACTAAGAACGATACCGACTATGTAGGCACTCGTTTGCATGGTGGCATATATGCCATGCGCCACAAGCGCCGAGCGATTATCATAGCCATAGATGAGCGCGCCCGTGAGATACACAAGTGCAACAATCTGCCATGTGTTGACAAAAACGACATAAGGCAGCTCGACGCCATGATAAATGGCGAACTCGTTACCGACGTTAAGATGCCGCTCGATGACATCGCTAAGTGGCGCAGTCAGTTCATAAAATAGCATACACCTTATTATATATGGAAAGAATAGTATTAGATACGGTTACGGTCAGCGGTAATATTGTGAGCTATCGCTTCACGGTGTCAGACGCTTTGCGCAAGTATTTCCAGACCGACACAATGGTGGTTGAGTATGAAGAGTCGATGCAAGACACTCCGCTGTCGATACTGACCATACCGTTCGTTAGTTGCGTGGCGGGCTTGTCGTGGCTTACAGGCAGCGTGCTGTTCGTAGATGAAATAGATGCCACGTTTTACGAGGCGTACAAGAATATAAAGGCGGCATACGCAGAACTGCACGGCGTAGCGTCGTTCGGGGGTATGCTCGTGCCTTCACGGTTCGTTAAGAACACTGTCAGCCCCAAAGGTGAGGCTGGCTCAATCATGCTGTATGGCGGCGGAGTTGATGGCATGACCTCTACCATACGACACCAGAAAGAGATAAAGTATTTGTGTAATATATACGGTTGGCTAAAGAACATGGGCGACCGTGTGGCGGTAGATGAAAGCGACAAGGCTAACACGGCGGCATTCGCCAAACTTATGGAAATAGACGCCCTGCACGTACGCTGCAACTTCGCCTCAATGTTTAATCTGGCTGTCATTGATGGGAAGTATTCAAAGCGAATACACGCAAGCTATTGGTACGGATTGCTTCACTCTATGGCGTTGGCATATAATCACGGATTGTTGCAGATTATAATAGCGAGCAGCTTCACTAAAGGCAGAACAGACGTTCATTGTGCTTCGTACATAACCACCGATAGTCAGTTCCGCTTTGCCGATAATGGCACTGTCCTGCACGATGCCTTTGAACTGAGCCGCCAAGATAAGGTGAGGTTTCTGATAGACTACCATAAGCGAACCGCCATGCCTATGAATGTTCAGGCTTGCTCGTTCAACGACCACAACTGCTGTGAGTGCGAGAAGTGTTTCCGTACTATTGCCGAGATAATAGCTGAGGGAGCCGACCCTAACGAATATGGCTTCGAGGTGGAAGGGTCATATACGGAGCATTTCAAGAGAGTGCTGAAGCGCGACCTGTCGCAGTGGGCTCCTTGGCATGAGAATTACTATTACGAGTTGGCTCGTGAACGTATGCGTGCCAACTACGATAGCTTGGCTGACCGTGAGTTTGCCGACTGGTTCTTAAACTTCGACTTCATAAAGGGCAAGCGCAAAGCATTGGCTGTGTATTACAGCAGTAACTTTTTTAAGATACTAAAGCGTAAGCTGTTGCGCAGATAACGGTTAGCCGCAAAGATATGAAGAAACGTATTTTCATCAATATGCACTATATGGAAGTGGGCGGAGCGGAGAGGGCTTTGCTCGGACTGCTCAGTGCCATAGACACAAGTTGCTATGACGTTGACTTGTTCTTAAATCAGCATACTGGTGAATTTATGTCGCTCATTCCCGATACCGTAAACCTGTTGCCTGAGGTGGCGGAATACACCTGCATAGAGCGCCCATTGATTGACGTTATAAAAGAAGGGCATTGGGGCGTTGCCTTGCGCCGCCGGTTTGTGCGCCGCCGTATAGGCAAGTATCTGAATACGCTTTCGCCTTCGGAACTGAGCAACGATATCAGTGTGTTTCAATATGTGGCAAGGGCGGTTGACGGCGCATTGCCGTCGTTGGAGCGACTGGGCGAATACGACTTGGCTATAAGTTTCATGCAGCCTCACAATATAGTATTAAATAAGGTTAGGGCAAAGAGGAAAGTCGCATGGATACACACCGACTACAGCACCGTACACGTAAACCGAGAAATGGAACTGCCCGTATGGGACGGCTATGATAACATCGTTTCAATCTCTGATGACGTTACCAAGGCGTTCTTAGCCACCTTCCCCTCGTTGAAGCGTAAGATAGTTAAGATTGAAAACATACTGTCTTCGTCAGCCATTAGGGCGCAGGCTGTCGCTGCTGACGTGCAAGCTGAAATGCCAGCGTTAGCTGACGGCTTCCGACTGCTAACCATTGGTCGCTACTCTTACCAGAAGAACTACGACAACTTGCCGTTTATCTGTCGCCGAATACTTGACGCTGGTGTCAACGTTAAGTGGTATATCATTGGCTTTGGCGCAAGCGATGAGTATATACGTGAGAAGATACGCAAGGCTGGGGTAGAGGACAATGTAGTGTTGTTAGGCAAAAAAGCAAATCCCTATCCT
>CAZPNJ010000025.1:5332-5745 GCA_964587765.1 uncultured Prevotella sp. | reverse complement strand
CTATCCTTACATACAGTCGTGCGATGTATATGTGCAGCCTTCACGATACGAGGGCAAGGCAGTAACCGTTCGTGAGGCTCAGACACTGTGCAAGCCTGTGGTTATAACCGACTTCCCAACGGCGCACAGTCAGCTCACTGATGGCATGGACGGTGTGATAGTGCCAATGGATAACGATGGCGCTGGCGATGCAATAGCCAATTTGTTGCAAAACAAAGAGCGGTGCGATGCCATAATCGCCTATGAACGCTTGCACGACTATGGCAATGAGCGTGAGGTTGAGAAGTTGTACGCATTGATGTCCGAACGCCAAGTGGCAGAGAACAATGGCGAGTGTTAATCACCTCGATTACTTAATATTGAATAATATGATTCCAAAGATAATTCATTACTGTTGGTTTGGGGGCAGCCCA
>CAZPNJ010000025.1:0-5310 GCA_964587765.1 uncultured Prevotella sp. | reverse complement strand
CCTGATTACGAGATAAAACGGTGGGACGAAAGCAACTTCAACGTTAACGCCGTGCCTTACACAGCCGAGGCTTACGAACGAAAGAAGTATGCTTTCGTTAGCGATTATGCCCGCTTCTTTATACTCTACCACGAGGGTGGTGTATATTTCGATACCGACGTAGAGGTAATTAAAGGCATGGACGACATTATTCAGGCTGGTCCTTTCATGGGTTGCGAGATAGATGCCCCATCGCCTAACGACCGTCATGATGTAAAGATAGCCGTTGCTCCCGGACTGGGACTCGCCGTTGAGGCTGGCAATGAATTGTATAAAGAGATATTAGACTATTACGCAAGCATACATTTCGTTGACGAGCAAGGTAAGCAGTTGCCCGGCACTGTTGTCTATCACAACACGTTAGTGCTTAACCGCCACGGACTGAAGAACGAACCGGGCATACAGCAGGTTGCCGGCATAAACATCTATCCGGCAGAGTATTTCAATCCATATAACAGCATAACGGGAGTGCTTAACGTCACCGACAACACCCGTAGCATTCACTGGTATAGCAAAACGTGGATAGGTAAGTCATCGCCCCTGCGCGATAAGATAGTCAGGTGGTTTCACCGCCACTTTGGGGTGAACAGCTTGGCGTGGATAAAGAAACTAATTCATAACAAATAGTACATGGACCCTTCATTATATTTACCCGTATTCACATGGACTACCATACTCTTGGCGGTTGCTGTCAGCGTAAGGTATATTAGCTCGCCCGGTTACTCCGTTCAGGAACAGGACAACTCCAACACAATGCCTTTTGTTCTGATGATTGGCACTGTGCTGACCTTCTGGCTTGGCTTTAGAAACCCTCACGACGGCAATTACTTCGGCGACACTGTCAGCTATACTCACATTTACGATATAATGGATATTACTACCGTGAAGATGGACTGGCACTCAGAGTGGATATGGCAGTGGCTTCAGATTTCGTGCAAGGTGCTAAACCAGCCGGTGTCTGTCTTTTACTTGATAGTTGAGGCTCTGTATGTGTTCAGTGCTATATTCGCCGTTTACAAGTTCTTCCCACGAAAGCCGTTGCTGGGCATGTTGTTCGTTTGGCTGTCGCTGATGTATTTCACCTTTGGCGTAAATGGCATTCGCAACGGCTTGGCTTGTCATATAGTGCTGTTGGCATTCGCATTCTTTCTTGAAGACAAATATGTGCCGGCGGTGGCATTGGCGCTTACGGCGTTTGGCATACACCGAAGCGTGTTCTTGCCTATAGTGTCTATATTAGCCATGCGTTATGTCATAAAGGACGTAAAGTATGCCATATATTTCTGGATAGCGTCAATCTTTATCTCGTTGGTGGCTGGCAGCGCCTTGACAAACATCTTTACCTCGCTTGGCTTTGACGACCGAATGGCTACATATACCAAAGAGGTGACAACCGATAATGGTTACACTAAGTTAGGCTTTCGTTGGGACTTTCTTGTTTATAGTGCCATACCTGTGGCGTTCGCATGGTATGTATGCGTGAAGCGTCAGATAGAGGAAAACTGGTTTCGTATCCTTGCCGGAACATATTGCTTGGCTAATGCCTTCTGGGTAATAGTCATTCGCGCCGAGTTCAGCAACCGATTTGCTTATCTGTCGTGGTTTATTTACCCAATCGTGATAGCCTATCCGCTTATAAATATGCCCGTTTGGGACGACCAAGACCGTAAGATTGGCTACTACTTATTGGCTTACAGCGGCTTTACCGCATTCATGCAATTTATATTTTGGTAATGATGAAGACTCTAACCATATTCACACCGGCGTATAACAGAGCGAAGACGCTCAGCAGAACCTATGAGAGTTTGCTTGCGCAGACTTGCAAGGACTTCTGTTGGCTGATAGTTGACGACGGGTCAAAAGACAACACCCGTGAACTTGTCAATGGGTGGATTGCCGAGGGCAAGATGCCTATTCGTTATATATATCAAGACAATCAGGGTATGCATGGTGCGCACAACACGGCATACCGCAACATTGACACCGAACTTAACACCTGCATTGACAGCGACGACTATATGCCAGCTGACGCTGTTGAGAAGATAGTAAACTTCTGGAAGGCAAAAGGCTCTGAGCGTGTTGCGGGCATAATAGGACTTGACTATACCACGGATGGTAATTTGATAGGTACGGCTTTCCCTGAAGGCATGACCACGACTACTCTTAGCGGTTATTATGCTCATGGGGGAAAAGGTGACAAAAAGCTCGTTTACCGCACTGACGTTATAAAGAAGTATCCCGAATATCCGATATTCGAGGGCGAGAAATACGTTAGCCTTGGCTACAAGTATCAGCTAATTGACCAAGACTATCAGTTGCTTACACTCAACGAACCTCTTGTTATGGTTGACTATCAACCCGATGGCTCCAGTTTCAGTATGTATAAACAGTATTGGAACAATCCCAAGGGTTTTGCCTTTATTCGCAAGATGGACATGAAATACAGCCATAGCCTAAAACGTCAGTTTGAGGTTTGCATACACTATGTTTCAAGTTCCTTTATATCCAGAAACAAGTACTTTATATCTGAGTCGCCTAAGAAGCTGCTCACCATTCTTGCCATTCCTGCCGGGTATCTGTTGTATCACTTAATCAAACATAAGGTTAAGGCCGATAAGCAGATGAACTTTAAGAGATAAAATAACAGTTTTGTAAAACTTAAAAATATAACTATGAGCGCAATAAGAGTACTACAGGTGTTTACCATAATGAACAGAGGCGGTGCTGAAACTATGATAATGAATTATTATAGAAACATTGACCGTTCTAAAATTCAGTTCGACTTCATGGTTCACCGTCAAGAGCGTGGCGTCTTTGACGATGAGATAGAAGCTCTTGGTGGACGTATTTACAGAATGTCGCCAGTTTCTCCTCTCCACATATCCAAGTATAAAGCGGAGCTGCGCCGTTTCTTCGATGAACACAAAGAGTATCAAATAGTTCATGACAATATGTCTGAATTGGGCTATTATGCGCTTGCCGAAGCCGAGCGTCATGGAGTGCCTTGCAGAATATGTCACGCCCATAACGCTCCCGACTTCAGTAAGGAAACGTTTAGGGAAAAACTGAAGATGTTTGGCAGGTTATATCTCTGTCGTAAGGTCAGAAGCGTAACCACCCATTTCTTTGCTTGTAGTCGCTCTGCAGGTTTATGGCTCTTTGGCAAACAGCATGAAAGTGAACTCGTTTGGATGCGTAATGCCATTGATGCCGACCACTTCGCTTACTCAGAACTTATGGCAGTGGACAAGAAGCGTGTTTTGGGTTTGGATAATAAGTTTGTGGTTTGTCATGTTGGCAGTTTCAAGCAACAGAAAAACCACTCTTTCCTTATCGACATCTTTAATAGTATTCACGTAAACTGCAAAGATAGCGTCTTGCTATTGATTGGCGACGGACCGCTTCGCCCACGTATTGAGGCAAAAGTTGAACGTCTTGGACTGCAAGACTCGGTAAAGTTCTTAGGCTCACGAGACGATGTTCCCGATTTGCTTAACGCCTCTGACGTGTTGCTGTTCCCTTCGTTCTTCGAGGGGTTAAGTGTTGCGCTGATAGAAGCGCAAGCCACAGGAATAAAATGTGTACTCACAAACAATGTTGCTGAGGAAGCTATCATCTGCCACGACAATGTAGAACTCCATTCCCTCAAAGAAGCCCCCTCTGCGTGGGCCGCCGCCGTCCTCCGTCAGCGTGGCTATCAGCGCCATAACGTCACCGAAAACGTCAAGACCCAAGGCTGGGACATCAAAGCATCCGCCAGCTGGTTGCAGAATACATACTTGAGTTACTTAACGCATTAACTGCCACAATTGAAAGGCTGACAAATGTCAGTCTTATGTCGCGTGAAGATTTCAAATTTGCATTTTTCTTGTAAGAATCACATGCGATAGCTGTTTTAGAGGTTCGCCTTAGACAATTCCATTGCTCTGCATAAATATACAAAACGGGCAAATTTAACATTTGAAACTGCATATTTTAACGCGCACTTGAGGAGCAAGTTTTTGAGGCTGAAATGTAAAAATGGGTTAATGATTTTTGAAAAACGGGCAAGTTATCCGCAGAAAACAGGGTACTTATTTTTAATTTCAGTGGACTTTAGATTTATTAACCGTGTTTTCCAACTGTAACTTCCACGGTTTCTGGCTCTAAGTATCGGGGTTAATATAAGTTAATAGCCTGTTTTCGGGTCCTAATTTACCCGATACTTGTCAAAATAAGCACTTAACCTGCTAAATATCAATTTATTACGTTCTTCTTCACGAGAATGGCGATTTTGCGAGCAAACAAGTAGTTGGTTCATTTCATTGGCCTTCTCGCAGCGAATAAATATCCAAAATTAACAGAATTAGGAATATTTAAGACAACGTGAATTCAACAAGCAAGCGCGAATTCAACAATAAAGAGAGAAAAAGGTTCGCAGATTTTGCGAATATCGAAGAAAAGTTATACTTTTACACACGAAATAAAAAAGTAGTTATGGAAATCATTTTCGGTAAGGAATATCTGAAAGAGCTATACTACAAAGGCAAAAGTAGTGATAAGAAACATCGCTATCAGCCGCAGGTGGTAAAAGGTTATGTTAAGGCCTTAAATATCATGGACTCAGTGGAACGAATAGAAGATTTGTTCCGTTATAAATCACTGCATTATGAAAAGTTGCAAGGTGATAAGAAAGGGTTGGAGTCTGTGAGAGCAAACGATCAGTACCGAATTGAATTTCAGTCCTCAGTAAATGGGGAAATAACAATTTGCAATATCATCGAATTGTCAAACCATTATAAATAAAATAAGGTTATGGGAAACTTAGGTTATGGTTTTTGTCCGACTCACCCTGGCGAGGTGCTGAAAGAAGAATTGGAGACTCGTGGAATTAGTCAGCGTCAGTTGGCTAATACAATGGGAATAGGGTATTCAGTTTTGAACGAAATACTTAATGGACGTCGTACACTTACGGCAACAACTGCATTGATGTTTGAAGCTGCGCTTGACGTGCCAGCTGATTCGCTAATGTATTTACAAACTAAATACAATATGCAAACAGCGAGACATGACAAATCTATACTTGACCGCCTGAAAGAGATTCCTAAGATTGCCGCAGTATTTTAAGGTCCTAATTTTAGGGCTTTGTTTATGAGCTTTCATTTGTTATAAATAGCGGCGAAATTATGTGGTGTGGATTAGTTTTCCTACCTTTGCACCTATGGAATACATTTCACAAGAAGGATATGACAAGATGGTGGCTGAGCTTCAGCATCTTATGAGGGTTGAGCG
>CAZPNJ010000024.1:10191-14503 GCA_964587765.1 uncultured Prevotella sp. | reverse complement strand
GACCCCACTACCCATGCGCTTACTAAATATTGGCGTTGGAACTGCTATGACAGCAGCAGCCCATGGTTTGGACAGGGCTATCATAACTTCGCCATTGCCGATGTAGATATGGACGGCAGAGACGAAATAGTATTCGGCTCAATGGTAATTGATGACAATGGGAAGGGACTTTCCACAACTGGTCTTGGACACGGCGACGCACAGCACTGTACTGACCTTGACCCATACAAGTGGGGACTTGAGCAGTTTGCTTGTAACGAAGACCGTCCGGACAACAACTATCGCAATGCTACGACCAGCGAATTTTATTTCAGACAGTTGGGCACCGCTGACGATGGTCGCGCCTTAGCCGGCAATTTCTCAAACAGAATTCCCGGCAGTATAGCCCAAAGTTCTCACTCTGGTGTAATAGGTCTTACCGCTTGTAAGATTCTTGATGGTTGGGGAGGATTTGACCAAAACTCACGCATATATTGGGACGGTGACCTCTGTGAGGAAATCTTGAACAGTCCTGGTACTGAAAAGGCACCAAAGATAGACAAATACGACAGTGGTCGCATATTCCTTGGTTCTGGTAATATGAACAACTGGTCAAAGAATAACCCTAGCGCTGTAGGTGACATCTTCGGCGACTGGCGCGAGGAACTTGTAATCCGCAGTGGCGACGCTCTGCGCATTTACACTACCAACTATCCTACCAACTATGGCATTTATACATTGTGGCACGACCATGAGTATCGCAACGCGATGGTTTGGCAGTGCATGGGATATAACCAGCCTCCCCACCCAAGTTTCTTCCTCGGTGAGTTGGAGGGCATAACCGTTGCGCCACCACCATTGACCATGACAGGCAGAACAGAAGTCGCTAACAACGGTACTATCCGCACTACTGACGCACATCTTATCGTTTGTGAAAATAACGACACGAGAATAAACGTTGAGGACGGCGCAAGCCCATACATTGTAACATTCAACGTTCCTTCGTGGGTACAGGGCAATGACAACAATAACAACATTACCTATAAATATTACACCTGCGAGGTAAGCGGTGGAGCGTTTACGGGTGCTACGAGAGTCATCAAGCAGGGTGAGGGCGTTCTTACGTTGCCTACCGTAGTTGAAAGATATTCTGGTGAAACAAATGTATGGGGTGGTACGCTCAACTTTGACGGAACGCTTGAAAGCTCTCCTCTGTGGTTGAACCGCTTTACCACGCTTAACACTAATGGTGGTATGTTCCTTGCCGGCGTAAAGGCTGACTATGCCTCTACTATAAATATAGGTGATGGTGCAACCGTTGGCGGCATGATTACGACAGATTTGAAGTTGGGCTTCGGTTCACGCATAGTATTTGACCTGAACAACGACCTCACTTCTGATAATGTTTCTGCTAACAAGATGACAATTGAGACTAAGGACTGGCAGTATGGTCCTAAGTACAGTCAGCCAGTATTTGAGTTCGCAAA
The DNA here is from genome assembly GCA_964587765.1 of uncultured Prevotella sp. GTDB lineage: Bacteria > Bacteroidota > Bacteroidia > Bacteroidales > Bacteroidaceae > Prevotella. Next base: position 13,037 of record CAZPNJ010000024.1, on the reverse strand, counting down.
CCATGGCGACACTCTTGCTGAGGGTGACTATGTATTGGGCAACATTTCTGCTATTGAAGGCTCAGTTAGTGATATTAAGGTAGAGGGTCTGCCTGTAACCAAGAGCAGCAAGCTGGTATATGAGGATGGTAAGCTGTTGCTTCGCGTCAGCGGCATCAGAAAGGCTGCGTCTATCGCATGGACGGCTAAGAACACTGGCGTTTGGGACTTCGCGCAGTCTGAGAACTTTGCTCTTGCAAAGGATTCTTCAACCACCATATTCGTTAGTGGCGACAACGTAGAGTTTGGCGACAATGCAAGCGTTACCGACGTGAAACTTAGCGGCGACCTTGTGGCTGATACCGTTTGTGTAAACAGCTCTAAGGATTATACATTCTCTGGCAATGGTACTCTCACTGGTACGACTACACTTGTTAAGAAGGGTAGTGGCACACTTACCATAAACAACGACAATACTTACACTGGCGGCACTCGCATCTCTGGTGGTACGGTTAAAGTTGGCGTGCTTTCCAACCCAACCACAGCCTATGGCAACCTTGGCGCGGTTACGTCTGACTATAATAAGTTCATCATTGAGAACGGCGGTAAACTACAGACAACTGCCGATGTTACTCTTGGCTCTGGCCTGAGAGTACAGGGCACTGAAGGCGGTGTAATCGTAAACAGCAAAGGCTTTACCGCAAACAAGACCGTTATCGGAACAAAGCTGACTAAGCAGGCGGGTGGTACGCTCACATTCCTTGCAAACAACACCAGTCTTGACGAGCTGGATATTCAATCAGGTGTTGTACACAACCTTGGCGCAACCGTCCCTGCTAAGAAAGTAACTCTTGGCGGAGGTGTCATAAGCGAGTCGGGTAGCACCTCTTATCCTATTGAGGTGAAGGAAGGCACTTCAAGCACATGGAATCTTGTAAACAACAGCAATTACAGTAATAAGATTACTGGTGCCGGTAACCTGAATATCTACTGCCCGGTAGTGGTTGGCTCTGGCTGGTATGCCACACGTACTCCTATCGCTTGTAACTTCACTGAATTTAGCGGAACTATCACGGCTCATGTGTTTGAAACAGCCGACGGTCGCTTCTCGTTGAGCTCGGCTGGCGGTATGCCTAACGGTACTCTCGAAATACCGAGTGGCGTAATCGTTCAGAACGAGGGCAAGACATTCGCTATCGGCAAACTTGCCGGCAAGGGAACTCTTGGTGGTACTTGCGCTTTCCGAAACTGAACTACAATACCTGCTAACACATGGAATGTTGGTGGCGCTGACGACTTCTCTTGGGAAGGTATCTTCACCAGCTCTGACGTGTTCAACAAGGTCGGCACTGGCAAGATGACTGTCAGTGGGGCATGGACAAACACAAGCACTGTGAATATAAACGGTGGTGGCATTGAGATTGCTGCAACGTCATCGCTTGGTACAGGTGCGCTTAACATCGCTAACGGTGGCACTTTGTATGGTATCGGAACATTAAAGAACTCCATGACGACTGTAAACAGCGGCGCAACTGTAACCCCTGGTATAACAACTGCTTATATTAAGGCTGGAGCTATGCAGTTTGGCGGTTCGCTCAACGTAAAGCAGTGTGCTAACGTTAACCTGAGTTATCAGACGGCAGTCAAAATCAGACAGACAAGTCTTGAAGTTACCAGTGGACTTTCTATGAATGGTACGGTAAACGTGATAAGAGACGTTAACTCAAGAAGAGATGAAGTAGCTGGCGACAGTCTTATACTGTGGACGGCAGCCACATTCAGAGGTACACCTACCTTTAACTTGCCAGAGCTTCCTGAAGGTTTGAAGTGGGATACTTCCGATGCTTGTGCGGCAAAGGGCATTCTTCGTGTGGTAGATGCTTCTACCGGTGTTAAGGAGATTTCCGCTAACGAGCAGGTCGAGGTTTCTGTATTCTCGCTGAGTGGCTCAAAGGTTGCGACATTCACCTGCAACTATAGCGAAGCCATCAGCAAGGCATACGCACTGAACCTGCACGGCACATTCATACTTAATATTAAGGGTAACACGGTTGCCGTTAAAAAGAAGTTGGCGATGTAGGAGGCAATTTGTAATTCGCAATTAAATGCTCGCGCACAGATAATTAATTGCGCATTGCGAATTACGAATTGCACATTAAAAAAAGGGCTTCACTCAATCGAGTGAAGCCCTTTTTTATAGTGAAGCTCTTTTTTTATTCTGCTTCTTCAGCTTTCTTTGTTGTCTTACGAACGGCACGCTTGCGCTTAGGTTTCTCTTCCTTAGTTGCAACCTTTATGCCTGCGAGCTCAGGGTCAATCATGATACGTCCGCAATACTCGCAAACGATGATTTTCTTGTGCATCTTAATGTCAAGCTGGCGCTGTGGCGGAATCTTGTTGAAGCAACCACCGCAAGCGTCACGCTCTACGGTAACGATGCCAAGACCATTGCGAGCGTTCTTGCGAATACGCTTAAAGCTCATCAACAGACGTGGCTCAATCTTAGCCTCAAGGTCTTGAGCCTTTTCCTTCAACTGCTCTTCCTCGTCGCGAGTCTCCTGCATAATGTCGTTCAACTCGGCACGCTTCTGAACAAGTGCGCCCTGACGGTCTTTCATTATCTCCTCGTTGTCGGCGATGCTCTTCTGGCGAGCGGCAATCTGCACGTCAGCTTCCTTAATCTTCTTCTCGCAAAGCTGAATTTCCAACTGCTGATACTCAATCTCTTTTGTCAGAGTGTCATACTCACGGTTGTTCTTAACGTCGTCGAGCTGCTGCTGATAGCGCTCTACGCTTGCCTGAGCCTTCTTTATTTCCTCTTGCTTCAATGCAAGTGCGCTGTTAAAATCGTCGATTTCAGCCTGTAT
>CAZPNJ010000024.1:0-10181 GCA_964587765.1 uncultured Prevotella sp. | reverse complement strand
ATACGGGTGTTGATACCTTCGATTTCGTCCTCAAGGTCTTGAACCTCAAGTGGCAACTCGCCTCTGAGGGCACGCTTCTCGTCAATCTTCGAGAGTGTTGTCTGCAATTGGTAGAGGTGCTTCAGCTTATCCTCTACAGGTAAATCTTTAGGGTCTTTTCTTGCCATAATCTTTTTGTTAAATACTTTACTATCTTTTTACACTCCCCCTTAAGGGGGCTTAGGGGCTTAAATATATAATGTGGGATTTGTATTCACTTCTGTCTTCAGGCACTTCACATCCGGGCATTTCTCCTTTATTATTTCTTCCAGCAGTTCAATCGTGAAGTGTTCGCTCTCGTAGTGTCCCATTACCGCAAGCTGTATCTGTTGTTCCAGTCCGAACATCTCGTGATAGCTTGCTTCGCCCGTTACGAATGCGTCTGCGCCAGCCTTTACTGCGTCGTTAATCATAAACGAGCCCGCACCGCCGCATATTGCCACACGCTCAATAGGTCTTCTTAGTAACTCGTTGCAACGTATGCTCTCAGCTTCAAACACTTGCTTCAGCATTATCACGAAGTCGTCAGCCGCCATTGGCTTTTCCAGTCGCCCGATTACAAGCGAGCCGCCCTCAACGCCGTTCACTACTTGTGTTACGGAGGCGAAGTCAACGTCCATTAGTCCCATCTTTTCCGCAATCTTAAAGTTCACGCCGCCTCTGGCATTGTCCAAGTTCGTGTGCATTGCCACGATGGTTATGCCGTTAATGATGGCTTTTCTCACCGTCCGCTGCACATAGTCCTCGTCAGCAATTCTTTTCAGCGCATGAAACACTAACGGGTGGTGAGCCACTATAAGGTTGCACCCTTTCCGCACGGCTTCGTCCACTACGGCTTCAGTCACGTCTAAACACAATAATGCCCCTGAAACTTCCGTCTCTGTTAATCCAAGCTGCAGGCCGGCATTATCATAGCTCTCCTGCAGAGGCAGAGGCGCGAATTGCTCAAGGGCGTCAATCAATGCTGATATTTTCACGCTTTATGTATAATTAGTGGCTGCAAAGTTCGCAATTTATATTGAAATAACGAAATTATTTCTGCTTTTTCTGCTTCGTGCGTATATATATAATGTATAAATGAAACATAAAAACGGTATCATTCTTATAATTACCATTAACTAAATGTTAAACTTGAATTTTTAACATTTGCGCTCAATCTCTTTATTTATGGGCGCTTTCAAGGTGAAAGTAACCCAAAGTCGAGACCTTGTTAACGTCTTTTTTAGGAATTGTTTGCTAATATTTGGTTAATTCTTAATACTTCTGCAACCGCAAAAACGATTTTATGCGTTATAAAGGATTCTGAACTTCCGCTTAAGATAACATTTGGATTGATAAGGATAAGACGCCTTAAAAGGGGGCTATCTGATTTGACTGTACATTATGATAAAAATAAGTAAACGTCTATGTCACTTCCTTTCAATCAAAATTAAGTTATACGCGTAAACATAAATCGTCTTATGTACATATAGTGATAATAATAAATAAATCAATTTTTATAAATTAATTAAACAAAACAATGAAAAAGAGTTATCAAAAACCCATGTTCAACAAGTTTGAACTAAACGGCTGTGTTGAATTGCTCGCTGGCAGTGATGGTGAGCAAGGGGGCGGAAACAATCCCGGCAATCAGGACACGCAAGACCACGCTAAGTCTATGTTCACAAGTTTCGACGAAGAAGAAGACTGGGCGGAAGAAGCTGAATTTTAGAAAGAACTATTAAATTGAGTTATAATTTAATTCTTATTTTTTTATGAACAAACTAAAAGTAACAGCCCTGGCTGTTGCCATGCTTGCTTCGGCTGGCGTGGCTATGGCACAAAATGTACTTACAGTGCATTTGGGCAACAACGAAGCGGTTGAGTTCGCGCTCTCTGACGAGCCAAACGTAACCGCAACTGGAGACAGCGTAGTTATCAAATCGCGCTCTGTGGAGGTTGCTTATGCGATGGCAGACATTGCATATCTCGACTACTCTAACTCTACTACTGGTTTAAACACTACCAAATCTGGTGAAAGTGACATTCAACGCATTGGCAACACTCTGATTATGCACGGTCAGAATGCTGGCGAGGCTGTTAATGTTTACACTATCGATGGTAAACTTGTTAATTCTGTTAAGGTTGACGCTCAGGGTAAGGCTGTGGTAAGCCTTGAAACTCTCGCCGCCGGCGTTTACGTGGTAAAGGCTAACGGCAAGTCAACGAAAATCGCTAAATTCTAACTGACATGAAGAAGATTTTACTAACATTGCTTACGGCTGTTTGCACACTCAGTGTTGCCGCTAAACAGTATGTAAACGACAAGATATACGTATATCTTAACAACGCCACTGTCGATTCTATCGAGATTGATGGTGCATACAGTGTAAACCATTCTTGCCTCGACTTGAAGAATGTTAAGCACGACGACTTCGTAACCGTTAGAATCACAAGCGGTATTCACGAATACAAGTATCTGCTTTCTACCGTTAAGCGCATTGAGTTGCCTAAGGGCGAAGCTGTTGAAATGGTAAGCGCTACGGGTTCCGCTAATCCAAAGGTACAGACTCGTGCCATCAACGGTATCTTCCCACAGCAGAACGGTAAGGTTAACTTCCTTTGGGACACCGACGACCAGGTTTACATTGGCGAGGGTACTCACGCTGGCGCTAAGCCACAGATGAAGGGCGCTAAGCACGCTAAGTCTGCAGGCTTCGAGTTCGCTTTCACCAAGGGCGAAACCCACGAGGAGAACTACAACGTTTACTATCCTGGTAACGGTTGGTACAAGAAGATGGCTAAGGGTAGAAACAAACCAAAGCCAGCTACTGTTTTCAACAAGGTGCTTATCAAGTCAGTTCAAACACAGAGCACCGCTAACAACACCGACCACTTTAGCGAGTCTGGCGACTGCGCCACTGGTATCGCAAAGCAGCAGTTCAAGAACGATCCTAACGGCGACGTAAAGGAGTATTATAACTTCTCAATGGACCACCGCGCTTCTTACCTCTGCTTCTTGCCTCACACCACCAGCCTTCGCTCTGTTCGCTTGAAGAAGGTTACGGTTTCTTCACTTAACACTCCATTGGTAGGTACGTTCGACTTCGACATGCATACCGGTCTTACGGGTGGCGGCAACACTACCGACACCGTGGCTACTCTTATCTGCGACGAGAACGGAAGTTTCTTCCTCGGCCCTAACTACAAGGACGGAACTACTTCTCTTCAGGAGTCAGTCGCTTCGTTCATGGTTGTTAAGCCACAGCTCAACGGTCCTGTTACCCTTAACTGTGCTTTCGAGCTCTACGACACACTGAGCCGTATCGACACAACTATATATAAGACTTACGTTTGGAACGAGGGTCTGCAAGAGAACATTTTCTACACCATGGGCGCAAACATTCCTGACTCAGTTTTCGAGTGGATTGACATGGGTACGAGCGTTATGTGGTCTAACCACAATGCAGGTACACTGAAACCAAACGAGCAGGGTAACTCTATCGACTACGCTGAGTCTAACACCGGTACTGGTATCATCATCGAGGGTGGCACCGGTTCTAAGCGCGAGGGCACCGAGCCTTCTCGTACCGACGTTGACGAACTCGTTGACCACTCTACGGCTCGCGAGATGACTTATGCAGGCACACGTGGTGTTGTCATCACGAGTACCACAACAGGCCAGCGCATATTCGTGGCTTACGAAGGCTATGTTGACGATGACCCTAACGACCCATACATCACTCTTTGGACTAAGACCAACACCGACGAGTACGGTAACGAGCTTAAGGACGAAGAGGGCGACGCTATGGCTTACATCATTGACTTCGACGCTGAAAACGGCAAGCTCCGCATCGTTGAGACTTACGTCGTTGAGACTCACCCTGTACGCGAGGTGCTCGCACCTTCTGCTACAACTGGTGGCAACAACTTCAAGCGTGGTGCTGAGAGCGTAACCATCAACGGTTCTATCAACAACGTGTTGAAGTCTTCTGAGTATGGCTTCCTCATCAGCTCTGACAAGGCTAAGGTTGACGCCGGTTTCACTGGCGACGCTAACCACCGCTCATCTTTCGCTAACGCATACGCTGCTGAGCGCAACGGCGCAAACATATCTCTCAACATCAGCAACTATGACCCTGAGAATATGGAAGAGTTCTACTATCGCGCTTACGTAACCGCTGGTTCACGCATATACTATGGCGAGACTAAGACCTTCGGTGAGAACGTTAGTAAGAAACTCTATGGTAACGCTGGCGGATTCAAGGTTAGCGACCGCACGTTCGGCGACGACCCTGACATGGACTACGCTGACAGCATCGCTGACGTATGGCAGACCAACGATAAGGTTTACGTTCGTCACTACGACAAGGGCGAGGGCACCAAGACTTTCACGGGTAGCCTCAAGGACCTCTATGAGTTCCACTTCCCACACGACACTATCTTCGACCTCGACGGTTGGATTTCTGACCCAAGCTACACTGTTTACTATCCTGGTCAGAACGCTACCGTTGACACATATAATAAGGTAACCATTCCTTCACAGCAGCATCAGGTTACTGCCAACAGCATCGCCGACATGAAGGCTTACGGCGACTGTGGTATCGGCACGGCTGTTCGTGGCGTTGACGGCAAGTATCGCTTCCAGCTCGACCACAAGGCAGCATATCTCAGCTTCATTCCTTACGTTGACATTGACATCGACTCTATCGGTATCAGTGGCACTAACGTGAAGATTAAGAAAGTTATGGTTAAGAACGTTGGTGCGACAGCACTCTCTGGTACTTGCGACCTCACGCCTAACTATGGCTTGGTAACCTCTGGCATGAACGAAATCATCACCCTTAACTGTGGTGAAACCAAAACAGGTTTCGATGGCAAGGAAACAACAGCAGGCTGGCGTCTGCCTAACTCTCCTCAGGTAACGGGTGCTTCTGCGATTGGCTACATGGCTGTAATTCCTCAGAACACAACAACTACAATCAACGTAACATTCGTTGTTGACTACTTCAACGGTCTTACAAACTCTGTAACTCGTAAGATTAAGATACCACACCTCAACGCAGGCGAAATCTATCCTATCACTTGCCACATCACTGGCGACGACCTTAAGGCTGTTGACATGGGTACAGGCGACGGCGTTAAATGGGGTATTAGAAACCTCGAGACTTATGAAACTGTTGACCAAACACGTGAGGATGTTGACATGACAAGCCCTGTTGATGAGGGTGGTCAATATCTATGGGGCGCAACTGTTGACTACAACTCAATGTCTTATGCCGCTGTAAGAAGCTCATATTCTAAATGGTCTCCTGATAGCAAGCAGCACCGTAGCAACGCTTACTATTCAACAAGCTATTGGAACGAAATCCTCCCAATGTTGAAATATTCATCAACCAATCCTGCTGGATATTGGACTGGCAATATCAATACTACAAACGGTCATGATATTGCTCACACCAAGTGGGGTGGCAACTGGCGTATGCCGACATCTGACGAGGCATTGGCTCTCACAGAAAACCGTAACGTTTACGAAGCAACTATAAACGGCGTTCCTGGTCGCGTTAGTGTAAGTAAGGTTAATGGTAACAGCTTCTTCATTGCTGATTACGCATCAATCAATGAACGTGGTTTGGAGAATCAAGTACAGAAGTACTCTTGGAGTAATGAAATGGTAACTCAAATGACTGGTAACGACTACTGGAACACTGGTAACTACGCAAAGTCAACATCTAACGGTTATCCATATTACGCAACTTACAGAGGATATGCAAGTGGTGGTGAATACAGCACAACATGGGGCTGTACTCCACACCCAATCCGCCCAATATATAAAGAGTAATAAAATCGCAAGGAAGTGACAAATAGCATCGGCAACGGTGCGAAAAGTCACAAAGCTAAATAAAAGAGAATGTGTCCCTGTGGCCACATTCTTTTTTTGTATGTAAACTCGCATTTTCAGTAGTGCCGCAAACCCTTTCGTGTAGAGCGATTTCACCATCTTTGTAACCTATGTTTACAAATTCCCTCAGCTGAGGGAATTATTTCTGTCAGCTGAGAGAATTATTTCTGTCAACTGAGAGAGTTTTTTCTGTCAACTGAGAGAATTCAAGATTTCACGCTTGCCGCCCGAAAGATTCAGGTTAACAAACCGATGAAGCAGGGTGAATAAAAAAACGAAGTGCCGAATGACGATATTCGGGAACATTTATTATATTTGTGGCGTAAAACTGAATATTCACGCAAGTAATACTTAAACAATATGGACAGAAACAAACAGATAATCCGCACAAGCGTCATCGGCATTGTGGCGAACGTGCTATTGGCTGGCTTTAAGGCGGCGGTGGGACTGTTGGCAAGCAGCATAGCCATAGTGATGGACGCCGTTAACAACCTGAGCGACGCACTGTCGTCGGTCATCACCATAGTTGGCACGAAGCTGTCGGAGCGCAATCCCGACCGCAAGCACCCCTTCGGCTATGGCCGCATAGAGTATTTCAGTGCCATCATCATCGCTGTAATTGTGCTTTCGGCTGGCTTGACTTCGCTTGTTGAGTCGGTGAAGAAAATCTTTAATCCCACTGAGCCAGAATACACAACGCTGACGCTGACGGTAATCGTTGTAGCCATAATAGTGAAACTCGTTTTGGGACGCTATGTTAAGGGCAAGGGCAAACAGCTGAACAGCGACTCGCTGATAGCCTCAGGGGCAGATGCGCTGTTTGACGCTGTGGTAACACTCTCCACACTCGTTTCTGCTGGAATCATGTTGCTTTGGTCAGTTAACCTCGACGGCATCTTCGGCACACTCATTTCGCTGGTCATCATAAAGGCTGGCGTGGAGATGCTTGGCTCGCCCGTAAGTCAACTGCTTGGCGAGAGCATACCTAAGGAACTGTATAACAAACTGCGCTCGGAGGTGATGCGCGACCACACGGAGGTGAGCGGTGTGTATGACATAATACTGAACTATTACGGCCCTGACACAATCATCGGTTCAATGAACGTAAGCGTGCCCGACACGATGACCGCCCGTGACATTCACGGACTGACGCGTGCCATTTCAACCGAAATGTCAGAGCGCCACGGCATGATTATAAACGTGGGCGTTTATGCCACCCATTCGGGGCAGATGAAAGCATTTCAAGACGAAGTAATCGCTGCCGTTGAGGCTATCCCCAACGTGCTCTACGCCCACGCCTTCTATGTATATGAAGAGCGGCACAGCATCACCCTCGACGTAATCCCCGACGATGACGTCCACAACGACGCCGACTTCCAGCAACTCGTCGCCACCACGCTGCACCAGCAATTCCCCGACTACGACTTCATGGTAGTCATTGACCATAACTATACGGAGTAGATAGATAAAGGAAACATGAACGACTTCACCGTCCGTGGCAGTGAGGGGGTGAAGATTCAAGATTGGACAAAATAAATATAATGAATATTATAAAAACAAAGAGGGTGTGCCACTTTGACACACCCTCTTCTTTCGCAGTCTTATTTCAGATTGTATTTTGCTTTTATAGCCTGTTGTTCTTCTTCTGACAGAGAGTTCATATACCCCTTCCAGCCTGGGCAGAAGCGTGTATGCCAATGCCAAAAACGACCTATCAGCGACTTTGGATTTCTCTCATAGTGCGCACGAATAGGGCACTCGCCCGCACACTTAAATGTTTTTTGTTCATTCATAACGTTTACTATTCTTTTAAGTTATTACTCATTTCCTTTATCATTTTGTCGAAAAGTTCTTTTATCTCAGCACTGTTATCAACCAAACGTTTCATTATGTCATTGGATAGCAGTTCGCTCATTGCCAGAGGTATGTCCTTCGCTTGCTCCATCATGTTTCTGCCATGTGCCGTAAGGCTTACCACCACCTTGCGGCGGTCGCTTTTATCAACCTTGCGTACGATTATCTTCTGCTTTTCCATACGCTGAAGCAGAGGCGTGACGGTGTTTGACTTCAAGTACAATTTATCTGCTATGTCGGTTACAAGTTGGTCATCGTTCTCCCACAGCACCATAAGCACGAGATACTGAGGGTATGTTATGCCCAGTTTGTTGAGAAAAGGTTGGTAATGCTGCGTAATCAGCCTTGAAATCGTGTAAAAACGAAAACAAAACTGATTACTCAACTTCAACTGTTCGTATATCATAATATTATAACTCGTTTACGATATATTTCTCTATTTTGCTTGGTACGGTCGTAGGTGAAAAACGCTTCACAACCTCGCCGTTTTTATTAACCAGGAACTTGGTGAAGTTCCACTTTATTTTACTTCCAAGCAAACCCTTCTTTTGCGATTTTAACCATTTGAACAGAGGATCGGCATTGTCACCATTAACATCAATCTTCTTCATGATGGGGAATGTTACACCATAGTTCAGCGAACAAAACTCCTGAATCTGTTCGTCAGAACCAGGGTCTTGATTGGCAAATTGATTGCATGGGAAGCCCAATATCACCAATCCTTGGTCTTTATATTTCTTCCACAGTTCTTCCAGACCCTCAAACTGAGGCGTAAACCCACACTTGCTGGCAGTGTTCACAACCAGCACTACCTTGCCTTCATACTGAGAAAGACTTACGTCCTCGCCCTTCTTGTTCTTAACGGAAAAATCATAAATCGTCTTCTGTTCCATTTTCTTATATTTTATTTGTTTGCATTAATGAGATTCTTTATCACGCTGCAAAGATACTTGCTTGAATTTATATCGCAAGCGATTTAATTTGTTATTTAACATACTTTTGCCATACTTCTTGAGTAACGTCAATATTTATCTTTTTTCAGTGGCAACGGATTATTATGGCTAAAAAGTCGTATCTTTGCGCAATCTTATTCAATAGAACTCAAAAATTCAAAGAACTAATGAACAGATTGGAGTTAAAGTATGGTTGTAATCCCAACCAGAAACCAGCAAGTATCTTTATGGAAGAGGGCGAACTGCCCGTTGAAGTGTTGAACGGCCGTCCGGGCTACATTAACTTTCTTGATGCCCTGAACTCGTGGCAGCTTGTAAAGGAACTGAAAGAGGCAACGGGTCTGCCAGCCGCAGCATCGTTCAAGCACGTAAGTCCTGCTGGCGCTGCCGTAGGATTGCCACTCAGCGACACGCTGAAGAAGATTTATTTCGTAGATGACATAAAGGTGGAGATGACACCGCTTGCCAACGCATACGCACGTGCTCGTGGCGCTGACCGCATGAGCTCATACGGCGATTTCGTGGCACTGAGCGACACCTGCGACGTGGCTACGGCAACACTCATAAAGCGTGAGGTAAGCGATGGCGTCATTGCCCCAGACTTTACTCCAGAGGCTCTTGAAATACTGAAAGAAAAGCGCCGTGGCACATATAACGTTATAAAGATTGACCCAAACTATGTGCCTGCGCCGGTAGAGCATAAGCAGGTGTTTGGCATAACGTTTGAGCAAGGTCGCAACGAGGTGAAGTTGAACTCGCCCGAACTGTTTGAGAACATTCCAACAAAGAACAAGACATTCACCGCTGAGGCTAAGCGTGACCTGATGATTGCGCTTATTACGCTGAAATATACACAGAGCAACTCAGTGTGCTATGTTAAGGACGGACAGGCAATAGGCATTGGCGCTGGTCAGCAGAGCCGCATACACTGTACACGACTGGCAGGCAATAAGGCTGATATATGGTGGTTGCGCCAGAGCCCGAAGGTGATGTCGCTGCCATTTAAGGCTGACATACGTCGTGCTGACCGTGACAACACCATTGATATATATATAGGTGACGAGCACGATGACGTACTGAAAGACGGTGCTTGGCAGCAGTTCTTCACAGAGAAGCCTGAGGTGTTTACCGATGAAGAGAAGAAGGCATGGATAGCACAGAACAAGGGTGTGGCTCTTGGCTCTGACGCATTCTTCCCATTCGGCGATAACATAGAGCGCGCACACAAGAGCGGCGTGGAATATGTAGCACAGGCAGGTGGCTCTATTCGTGATGACAATGTTATTGATACCTGCGACAAGTATGGTATAGTAATGGCATTCACAGGAGTGCGCCTGTTCCATCATTAAACAATGTTTGTGTGGTGTTTAATCAGCGATTAAACGCTGATTAAACGCTATGCGATTTACATACCCTAAAACATATTTACCAACCCATAAACTCCCAACGACTAT
>CAZPNJ010000023.1:0-14594 GCA_964587765.1 uncultured Prevotella sp. | reverse complement strand
CAGCCATTACTGGCCAAGGGATTTTAAGTCCCTCGTGTCTACCAATTCCACCATCACGGCAGCCGAATTGTGGGTGCAAAAGTAAAAGTTTATAATTTATCATGCAAATATTATTTGGATAAATTACGGAAAAGGAGCAAAATTTGGTGCTTAATTATCAATTATTAATAACTCGCTTTACAAAGAAAAGCTTAACTTTGCGCACTAAACTTAAACATCAATGACTTGCAATATAATAAAAATGAGAAAGCTAAGCATATTATTATTGTCGGCTTTGCTGACTGGCAACGCTGAGTATTCTATGGCTCAGAACTGGCCTGAGGCTCGTCCCGAAGCCAAGGCAGGCGCCCGCTGGTGGTGGTTAGGCTCTGCCGTTGACGCTGAAAACCTGAAGTGGAACATAGCCGAGTATGCCTCGCATGGCATCGGTTCGCTGGAGATAACGCCTATCTATGGTGTTCAGGGCAATGATAAGAACAACATCAGTTATCTGTCGCCTGAGTGGATGCGCATGTTGGGCGTAACCGAAAGGGTAGGGCACGACAACGGGGTTCGGATAGACATGAACACAGGCACGGGCTGGCCCTTTGGCGGACCAGAGACTCCGCTGAGCGAGGCTGCGTGTAAGGCTGTTTGGGTGGATACCACCCTCGTTGGTCGCAAGTTTAAGAACATTGACCTGTCAGCGCCTGTCAAAGAGCGCCCTTACAGCACCCTTTGTAAGGTTATGGCATACTCTGGCGACGATTGCCGTGACGTTACGCCCTATATATATAATAATGTGTTAAGTTGGCAAGCTCCTTACCGTGGCGAGTGGCGAATTATTGCATTGTATGTTGGTCGCACTCGTCAGATGGTTAAGCGCGCCGCCCCTGGTGGTGAGGGCTATGTGATAGACCATTTTGACTCAACGGCGGTGGCGCATTATCTTCAGAAGTTTGATAAGGCTTTCGCTGCAAGTGGCACGCCATGGCCTCACACTTTCTTTAATGATTCATACGAGGTGTATCATGCCGACTGGACACCCTCTTTGCTCAATGAGTTTTACAAGCATCGCGGATATCGTTTGGAGGAACATTTCCCCGAACTGCTGCGTCGTGAGGATAGGGTAGTGGCTGACTATCGTGAGACACTTAGTGAGATGTTGCTCCACAACTTTACCGAGCAGTGGACACGTTGGGCCAACTCTCATGGCTCGCTCACTCGCAATCAGGCTCATGGCTCGCCCGGCAACCTCATAGACCTATATGCAGCCGTTGACATTCCAGAGATTGAGGGCTTCGGACTAACCGATTTCCACATACAGGGTTTGCGCACTGATGCTGGCTTTACTCGTAAAAACTTCTCTGACCTCAGCATGTTGAAATATGCGCCGTCGGCTGCCCACATCACGGGCAAGCGATTGGTAAGTTCAGAGACGTTCACTTGGCTGACCGAGCATTTCCGTACGTCGCTCTCTCAATTGAAGCCCGACCTCGACCTGATGTTTACCGCCGGCGTTAACCATGTGTTCTATCATGGCACTTGCTATTCGCCTAAAGACGACGTTTGGCCGGGCTGGAAGTTTTACGCCTCAATAGATATGTCGCCCACTAACTCAATATGGCGCGACGCACCATATCTGAACAAATATATCGAACGCTGCCAGAGCTTCTTGCAGTGGGGCGAGCCTGACAACGACTTTCTGCTGTATCTGCCTATCAGAAATATCTGGTCGAAGGCAGACAAAACCATGCTCATGCAGTTTGATATTCACTCTATGGGGCAGAAGGCACCTGAGTTTATATCTTTTGTGTTGAGGCTCGACTCCATGGGCTACACATCTGATTATATAAGTGACAAATATCTGTTGACCACAACCGTTCAGAACGGAATGATCAAAACGGTTGGCGGTACTAAGTATAAGGCGCTTGTGATTCCTGCTGACGCAATGCTGTCGGCTGAACTGAAGGCGCATATTAAGTCGTTGCAGGATAAGGGCGCGCACGTGTTCTATGGACTTAACGATGGTGAACTGTCGTCTGTGGCACGACCTGAAGAAATAAAGATGGCCGGCATGAGTTTCGTGCGTCGTCATAACGCCAAGGGTTATCATTATTTCATCTCTAACCTTCAGGGCAAAGACGTTAACAGTTTCTACAAACTTGCTGTGCCGTTTAGCGAGGCTATGCTGTTTGACCCATTGACGGGCAATAGATATGCTGCTACGGTACGTGACGGAAAGCTTCAGTTGGCGTTGCGCTCTGGCGAGTCTGTCATAGTTGAAACGTTCAATAAGCTTACGTTGACCGACCAGCTGCCCACGCTTGCACATAGCGTTGATACGCAATCAACAATCGCATTGACTAATCCTTGGCTTCTTTCGTTTGTTGACGAGCAGCCAAAGGTAAATCGCACATTCACGCTTAGCCGTTTGCAGACATGGGAAACTTTGGCTGATGAGAATGCAAAGATAACGATGGGCACGGGCGTTTACGAGACTTCGTTCCGTGTTAGCCGTAAGCAGTTGAAGTCATCTGCCCTGTGGCGCATAAATCTTGGCGATGTGCGAGAGAGCGCCAGAGTATATGTAAACGACAGCCTTGTGGGTTGCGCTTGGGCAGCACCGTTCGCACTCGATTTCACTTCAAACCTGCTACACAAAGGCATGAACAAACTGCGTATAGAGGTTACCAACCTTCCCGCCAATCGTATTGCCTATCTCGACCGCCGTGGTTATAAGTGGCGTAAGTTCAACGAAATAAACGTTGTTGACCTGAACTATAAGCGCACCACTTACGAAAACTGGCAACCAATGCCCAGTGGCTTGAACTCAGACGTTACAATAAACGCCCTGCGATAATGGAGTAGGGGAAGATAAAATATTTTTTCTACTTATATTGGAACAAACGAAATGCGGCGCGGTCTTCACAGACCACGCCGCATTTACACTAGTGTAAATTGAAATATATAGGAAAAATAAATGAAACTATTGTTCGTCTTCCCATGCCATTTCTTCCTCAATGGCAATTCTTAGTTCATCTTCCAGTGTCCACGACTTAGCTTCACCGCCGGTTATGTTTTCTTGACCAGTTGTGTTGTTGCTGACGCCGTTAGACAGTTCAAGGATTGATGGTGTGCCGAAACAGAATTTTTCTGTCATTGGCTTTATATAGTTCTTTTTCATATTCTCGCCCTCCTTATTTTACTATTACTTTCTTTCCGTTAATAATAAATATGCCGTGCTTAGCGTCAGCCTCGTTTACGCGCTGACCGTTCAGGTTGTAAATAACCTTCTCGCGGCTGTCAGAGTTTGTTACGTCTTCAATGCCAGTGGCAGTTGTTTCCTCTTCACTGAAGACTTCCATAATAAGGCTCTTTGCCGAAACGGAAGGTAAGGCTGGCACCAGACTCATATCAAGATAAGCCCTGTTAGCGCCAAGGTTGAACGTTTCTGCGTTACCGCTTACGATATACCATGTACCTCCGTTCATTATGTAATAGCCTTCTTCAATCATTCCGGCATAGCTGGTGAATGTTCCGAGAAGTCCGTTCTGTCCGGCTACAGGAACCGTTGCCTCTGACATAGACAGTCTGTAGAACACAGCCGAGTCAACGCCTGCGTCAGTCTTGTAAACGTAAGGCATACCGGCGGTCATCGTGGTCGTCGCTGCCGTGTCAAGTATGATGTTTGTCTTGTGAGTGGTAGCGTTGTGTCTCTGACCTGTTACCGTGAATATAGCTGTTCCCTCGCCCGGCTCTGCTGTGTAAGGCAAACAGATAGTACCCCATGTAGAAGAGGTCGCCTTGCGCTTATATGTCGTCTCCATGTGGTTCTTAGAGCGCAGTTCCACGTCGCCCCATTCAACCCACTGCCCTGTTGTTGTGGCTTTTGCCACTAACGTAACAGAGATAACGGATCTTACGTCCATCGTTATTGGAATGTAGCGCCACTCCCAACCATAACCGGCATTGCCGTTAGCGTAAGTGTCTTCAGTGCTGAATGAGCTTACGCCGTCAGTTGTGATACCCTTACCGGTATTGCCGCCGTTGACAATAAACTTGATGGTGTCGCTCTTTGAACCGTCAAGAGTGTAATAACCGCCCAGAGTAACGTCGTCAGAAGCCCTAACGGCTACTCTCAACATATACTCGCCGTTAACTAAGCTCAATGACTTAGAGTTGAATGTAGCGGACCAAGAAGAAGAGTTCTTCAGGTTTGCTTTCTGACCATAGTATGCGGTTGAAGAGTTGCCACTCCAATGCTCGCCGTCAGTCTTTTCCTCTACGTTCGTGCCTGTCCATTCACTAATTTCGCCTATCGACATTCTTATGATGTTGTCCTTATAGGTATCCTTTACATAGTCGTCTTCGTCAACTTTCAATCCATATACTGCATTGAACGCCTCTTCTCCCGTTTGTGGGTTTACAGGTGTCACCGTCATGCCAAGTGTCTCGGTTGCGTAAGCGAGTTCCTTGAGATACTTTTTGTTGAATAGTTTATAAGCCTCGTATGCGTTGGTGAACCTTGTTCTCGCATAGTCAAGTGCCTCTGTTGCTATGAGATATGCGTCAATGTTGTTCTCAACAGTGTCGTACTTCTCGATAGTGTCCTTCAAAGCCTGACGCTCAAAGCCCGTCACGTCAATATAAAGACTGTTTCTCTCAGCGTTTATCGCCGTGTCAAGCGCAGCCTCGTAGTTCTTCTTTGCGAACGTCTTTTCGCTGTAATAGATAAATCTAAAGTCGTCTATCTTATACCATGTCTTTGAAGTAGCTCCCACCTCAACGCAAGCGGAGTCTTCCAATTGCATTATCTCGGTCTCGCCACTAACGAACGTGCCGCTACCAGTAGTGGTAATCGTAGCCTTGTTGTCACCCATGTATATAACCACCTTGTTGCCGTTGTCTGATGCAGCCATTGCCTTCAGCTTATAGTAGCCTGGTGGCAGATACATTACTTGTCTCTTAATATACTTGTCTGTTGAAGAACTGCCGTCGTTGGTGTAGAACAGATAGCGTCCCCATACACCTGTCGTAGCGTATGTTCCTTCCAGTCCGTCCTTAACGCCGTAGTTGGAAGTTGCGTATGCGTTCCAACCTGTCAGGTCACCTTCCTCAAACGAATAGTTCGGCATAAATCCGCTTATGTCAGCCTCTTCAGCAATGTTATGACGAGCGTAAACCATTGCCTCGTACAGTCTTGTTATTGCTGCCAGTACCGTGTCACTCGTCGCGGTGTCGCAGTCGTTCACCTCATTACCATGAACGATAGCGTTGCTCAGTTCAGTGTTACCGATAATCATGTTCAGCGTGTCTGCCTTTGCCAGCACTTCTACAAGCGAGTCTTTCAACATAACGACAGGCGTGTTGTAGTAGAACAGTCTGAAGTTATCAATCTTAAACCAGCTGTCTGACGTTGCGCCAATCTCTATAGAGCCGTAGTCTTCTACTTCGAAAGCACGTGTCATGCCAACCTTCAGTACGCTGTCGTTCGTAGTGGCGATGTTCACTTTCTTACCGCCGGCATATACCGTTACGTTGTTGCCCTTGTCAGAAGCCGCCATTGCCGACAGTCTGTAATATCCGGCAGGCAGGTCTTTAACTACTTGCTTCACAAACTTTGTGCCGCTTGCCTTGCCCGAAGAATAAACATAATCTCTATCAGCATTGGTTGTTACATATCCTACGCTGTCCTTGCGAACCTCGGCGTTACCAGCCAGTCCGTCGGTAGTCCAGCCCATCAGATTCATTATTTCAAACGATGGGTTTGTGATGTAACCCGTCAGTTCTGCTCCGTAACCGATGCTGTTTCTGACGTTTTCGATAGCTTCCTTCAGGTCAGCAATCGCTGTTCTTATCTCAGTAGCCGTTGCGGTAGAGCTCTTCCATACGTTCTGCGCCGCTACTATTGCATTATAGAGATCGTCAGATGCGTATATTGCGTTTAATGAAAGAGCCTTTGTAACAAGTTCTTGCAGAGTGTCCTTCAACAGCTCTCTCTCAACGGTCTCCGCCGTGTAGTACAACAGTTTGAAGTTGTCAATCTTAAACGATACGTCTGCCTTTGCTCCAACTTCCACGTCAACGGAGTCCTCAACTTTGAAGAATGTCGTTGTGCCTGTTACGAAGTCGGCAGTGCCCTGTGTACTTGCGCCGACCTTAACCTCAGTGTCGCCTGCGTAAAGAGTGATAGAGTCGCCCGTAGCGGCAGCCACTAATGCCGACAGTTTGTAATAACCGCCAGGCAGTGTCTTAACCGTCTGCTTAACGTATCTCGTTCCGCTGCCACTGCCAGTGTAGTACAGTCGTCCGCCGTCACCGTTGTTTGTTTCATATTCACCACTGTTGGCGAATACGCCAAAGCCTGTTGCGCCGTCAACCGTCCAACCAGTTGTGTCGCCTATTTCAAATGAGTTGTTTTCAATGTAACCCGACAGGTTGGTCTCGTCAACGAGCGAATTGCGTGCGTCGTTTATAGCCTCACGCAACGCTGTTATTGCGTTCTCCGCCTCCGTTGCCGTAGCGTCCTCGTTTCTATATACGTCTTGAGCGGCTATTACGGCAGTCTCAAGTGCAGATACATTGTACATTGAGTTCAGGCGAAGTGCCTCGCTTACCAAGTCAAGCAGCGAGTCTTTCAGGAATATCAGTCTGACTGCTTCCTCGGTGTAGTATGTCAGCGTGAAGTTATCAAGTTTGTGTACGCTGCTTGAACTTGCTCCGATCTCAACAGATGCGGAGTCATTCAAATAGAAGTAGTCCGTAGTGCCTTCCTTAAACACGCTGTCGGCACGCGTTATTATCTCAGCCTCATTATCGCCGGCATATACCTTCACCACGTTACCCGTGTCTGACGCAGCCTTTACCGATAGAGTGTAATATCCGGCAGGCAACAGACTGATGGTTTGCTTTATGAACTTAGGATTGTGGCTGCCCGTACCTGAATAGTACAAGTATGTGCCGTCACCCTCAGAAGCCTTCAGCGTGCCGCTGTTTGCGAATACACCGTAACCTATAGATTTGTCTGAAGTCCAATGTATGATGCTGCCTTGCTCAAACGAATTGTTCTGAATATATGCCGTCAGGTCCGTGCCGCTTTTTCTTGAATCGCGAGCCGTGGTGATGTCCTCTCTAAGCTGTGTTATGGCTGCTCTTACGTCGGCTGCCGTAGCGTCGTTGTTCTTCCATGTGTTTTGCGCTGTCACTACCGCCGTGGTCAAACTGGCAAGGTTATACATTCCGTTCTGCCAGAGTGCGTCAGAGATAATCGTGTTCAGCGAGTCTTTCAGTCGCTCTACCTCCACAGCGTCAACGGTGTAGTATGTCAGCACGAAGTTGTCAAGCTTGTACCATGTGCTTGATGTTGCTCCAATCTCTATCGATGCGGAGTCGCTTAGCAAGAAGTATTCGGTCGTGCCCGTTACGAACTTACCGCTGCCGTTCTCGTCAGCGTCAATAGTAACCTTATTGTCACCGGCGTAAACCATCACGGAGTTGCCTGCGTCAGAGGCAATCTTGGCTGAAAGCTTGTAGTAACCGGCTGGCAGGTCTTTAATGGTCTGCTTAATGTATTTTGTCGGGTTGCTCCCACCAGCGTAGTACAAGTAGCTGCCGTCGCCTTCCTCTGTCTCTACTTCATCACTGTTCAGAAGAATCTTTGAAGCCTCAGAACCGTCGTTAGTCCATGCCGACAGGTCGTTTATTTCGAAAGAAGGATTGGTTATATATGCCGACAAGTCTGTTCCCGACTTTATCGAAGCGCGAGCCGTGCGAATGGCGTCATACAGCGCCGTAATGGCAGAGCGCACTTCGTCAGCCGTTGCCGAAGCATTGTTCCATGTGGTGTTGGCTGTTGCCACTGCCGTGGTCAGACTCTCCAAATGGAACATTCCGTTCAGTGTCAATGCCTTGCTTACCACGCCTAAAAGCGAGTCTTTCAGCATAGCCACCGCTACGCCGTCCTCGGTGTAGTATGTCAGCGTGAAGTTGTCCGCTTTATATTCATTGGTTGAATTTACGCCTATCTCTATCGAAGCGGAGTCAGCCAAATAGAAATAGTCTGTCGTGCCGTTTACGAATACGCTATCGCCACGTGTCACTACGTCCATCGTATTCTCGCCAGCGTATATTCTAATCACGTTGCCAGAGTCTGATGCTACCGACGCTGTCAGTGCGTAGTAACCCTGCGGCAGGTCTTTCACTGTCTGGCTTACTTTCTTTGCGTTACCGCCTGTGCCAGAGTAGAACAGATATGTGCCGTCGCCCTGCTCTGTCTCGTATGTGCCGCTGTTGGTCTTTACGCCGTTGTCAGCTGAGCCTGTCGCTGTCCACCCCGTCATGTCGTTCATTTCAAACGAACGGTTGGTTATGTATGCCGACACGTCAGTGCCGTTTACTATTGATGCTCTCGCCGTGGCTATCGCTGCGTGCAGGTCAGCTATTGCCGTGCTTACCTCACTTGCCGTAGCAGAAGAGTTTTTCCATGTGGTCTGTGCTGTATCTATTGCCGTGGTCAGACTTGAAAGTCCGAACATGCTGTTCAAACTCAGCGCCTTTGCTATGAGGTTGTTCAGCGAGTCCTTCATCAGGGCTTGGTTTATGCCCTCGTCAGTATAGTATGTCAGCACGAACTTGTCTGCCTTGAACCATTTCGTTGACGTTGCGCCAATCTCTATCGACTGTGTGCCGTCGAGCTCAAACACGCTTGTCGCACCAGTGTTAAATTCCGAACTTCCTATCGGGCTTGCCTGCACCTCTGTCGTGTTGTCACCAGCGTATATCGTAACGCTATTGCCAGCGTCAGAGGCTATAAGTGCCGTCAGCCTGTAGTGACCAGCCGGCAGTCCGCTGATGGTTCGCTTTATATATTTCGTTGTAGAAGTGCTGTTGTCGTTTATGTAGTACAGATAAGAGCCATCTACTCCTGTTGTGGTGTAGTCGGCATTGCTGTTCGGTTTCACGCCGCCATTGTCAGCGTCAGACACTGTCCACTCTGCCAGATAGCCGTATTCAAACGAGTTGTTCGGCATATATCCCAACGTCATGTTCGTCTCGTTCGGAATGTTCGCTTCGGCTGCGTCCATAGCAGTCTGCAAATCTGTTGTGGCTGTTTCGTAGTCAGCAATCGTGGCTGAATTGTTATAAACCACCTGTGCGCTTTGTATTGCCGTGTTAAGGGCTGCGTAGTTATACATTGAGTACAGAGTCAGCGCACGGCTTATCTTGTTCTGGAACTGCTCCTTTACGTATGCCTTGCGCATGACTAACGAGTCTGCCTCGGACATGCCCGTCGCTACCAACCTCAGGTTGCTGAAATATACTACCGGATTGCTTGATAAAATATAATTGTTTGCCGTATAACCAAGGTTTATCGCCACGTTATAGTTTGTTTCGGTCAGTGTCATTGTTATGCTGTGCGTCTCCCATGCCCACGACGTAAACGTTGCGTCACCGTCGGTAACACCGCCAAACGAACATTGCGTCGCGCTTATCGGTCGTGCGCTGTTGTTATATACGTCAAAGTATAACGTATATGTGCCAGCTGGCATGCCCGACATTATCGTTTGCATATAATACGAGCTCGCATTCTTGGCGGAGTGCACCGCCGCCACGTTCCCGTTATGCGTTGCGTCCGTACCCGGCGTTATTAACACATCTGATTTTCCGCCAAACGTGTTCATCAGAGTGATGGTGTCATGTACCAACTTTCCGATACCCAGTCGCGCAAAGTCATCGTCAGTTGAATTTTTCTCCCATTTAGCCGTGTTAGAAAAATCCGCGCCAGTGATATACAAGTTAGTCACATCTACCTGTGCGCTCGTCGTTAGCGGCAGCCCTAAGGCTAATATCCACGCTGCCAATAATTGTTTAAGTTTATTCATATAAAGGATTTTTATTGTTTATATCTTGTTTAATCCGTGTTTAGAAGGCGATTACAGGTCTCACTCTCAGAGAGGAGTGCTTGTTCATAGGCTCCCAGCTGTATATACAGAGGTCGTTGTCCCAAGAGTCGTCTGAGTTGCTGTCGCCTCCCACGAATACTCCGCGCCAATAGTCCGCCTCGGTGCTGGTCCAATACAGGTAACTGTTACTTCCGTCGGCTACCCAAACCTTGTCGTAGTCAACGTATGGAGCGACCACGGCGAGCCTGTCGTTTATGTTGTCCCTTACCGTCGGGCGCTGCCCCAGCAGTCGGTCATACCAGTAGTATTCATATACCGACAGCGAAGTGGGCTTGCCTAAGTTCTTTATTATCCAGTACCATTGTCCCACGCTTGGCAGATACCAGTCGCTCGTCATGCCCATTCGTGGCATCTTCGCGGTTCTGAATTTTGTTGCGGCGAAAAACGCTGGGTAGTTGATACTGTCGTATGCGGTGTTATCTACAATATGGTGGGTCAGCTGGTAGCCGTTAACGTTCTTTATAGCCCGCTTATAGTCTGAGCCATACTGGTATTCCTGTACCGAACTTGAGCGGTTGCGACTCCATAAATGGAATACCGAGCCGCTGCCGCCGTTCCTTACGTCGGTCAGTGCCATGGCGTAGCCACGCTTCCAACCGTTCTCTTGGTCTTCACGGCTGGTCTTGTCACTGAAGATAAGTCCTATCGGTAGGTATCCCTCGTTATACATGCTGTCCAGACTCTTTGCGGTGGCGAAACCAATGTCGCCGTCATTGTTCACGCAGAGATAGTCGCCAATTCTAAACTCAACTTGTTCCACCAAGTTGCCGTAGATGTTATACAATACGCCATCGTCATAAACGTACTTTTCAACACGACCTTTATATATATGGTCGTCAATGTCAAGCACTATCACGAAGGTAGTGTCCTGCGGGAATATTATGCCCTTGTAGCAGAATACGGTGTCGCCGAAGCCGTTGGGCGTTGGGTCGTACTTGTCGCTGTCGGTGTAGTGGAAGCAAGTCACCGTATCGTTATCTAAATGATTGGGCACTATGCCGCCGGGGTATTGGAAGTTGTCTATGTCAATATCGCCCGACATAGCCACGCCCGCTATCTTCACTGAGTTGACGGGTGAGTCAATGGTGTCAATGGTGTCACGGTCCTCATAGTATCTGAGTACGGTCAGGTGTATCTCCACCTGCGCCATCTTATGCTTGAAGTTTATCGTGTTTGAAGGCACAGCCTGCACGCCGTACATCAGGTCGCTGTGCTCCAAGTGCCCGAATATGCTCTGGTCTTTCTGCACGGCGAATTTCTTTATGGTGTCTTTCTCCGTGCCGGGGTACCATGCCTTTGCGGCGGTGACTACGGGGGTAGTGGCAAAGATAAACGGTCCCATGTCGGCGTATATCGTTCCATCGGCCTCCACATGGTAGTTGTTGCGCATCTCACTGTTGATAATCATTGTCAGCTCGCGGCTTATCATGTTTTTCCAGTTGCTAATGCTATCTACGGTGCAGCGGGTCTTCGCCTGATTGTTCCAAGTCACGTACTTGAACGCTCCGCTCTCGCCCGTTCCCCAACCGCCGAAGTCGCCGGCGGCGGTTCTGGTGGCGCCGTCCATGCCGGCTATCACGCCCTTGTAGCGCAACTGCATAGCCACGCTGTCTTCCAGCGTTTGCGGTCCAGCCGGCAACTCGTCGTCGGCGCACGACGCCAAGCTCAGCGTCATACCTGCGCCAAGCCATGCTAAAAGAGTGGCTTTCAACGTGTCGTGTATGTTTAAGAGATGCCTCATTCAGTTTCCTAATTATATGTAGTTTATCTCGCTTTTTCGGTTCACCTAATCTGGTCAGAAGGCTATCACGGGCCTCACATAGCATGAGTTCTGCTTATGCCAGTTCCAGCCCCATTCCATGTACCATGGGAAATACATGTGGTATGCGTAGCCTTCGTTTGCCTCGGTCGTTACCCACGATGAACTTCCGTTAGAGTAGAACGAGTTGTAATATGGCAGGTATGGTATGGCATAGTTCAGCACCTTGTCGGTATTGTTTCTTACCGTACCGGTCATATCGTACCAATAATAATAGTTACTGCCGTATGTCACAGCCTCGCTTGTTGGTTTGCCAATGTTTCTAAGCAACAGCATCTCCTGTCCGAGCGATGGCAGGAACCAGCCGCTTGTCGTGCCAGACCTTAGCATCTCTGCCGCGATAGGCGTTGAACTGTTATAGTTTATCGCCGCGAAGAACGCTGGGTGAGTACCGCTGTTGTAGTTCGGGTCGTCGGTTATATAGTGAGTTTCCTCATAGCCGTTCATCTGGGTAAACGCATCTGACCAGTTACTTGTGTATTGTGTTGCCATATACTTGGTAGAGGTGTTGTTTGCCCACCAGTATGTGCCTGAGCTGCTTCCCTCCGGTGCGAAGTCAAGCGCTATGGCGTAGCCGTGAGTCCAACCCATGCTGCGGTCAAAGTCGCTTGTTGAGTCGCTGAAGATGATGCCTATAGGGTGATAGCCTCTTATGTAGGCTGAGTCGATGTGAGCCGTGTCAAAAGCTCTCGCCGTCATGCCGTCCTCCGTTACGCAGAGGAACTCGCCCACATGGCAGGTGTCGTCGATGAAGAACTTCAGCTCGTCCATCAGGTCAACGTTTATGTTATAGAGTATTCCGTCGTTATATGTATATCTGCTCAGTTCGCCCTCATACTCCGTGCCGCCTATGTCAACTATCAGTTTCATAGTTGTGTCCTGTGGGAATATCAAGCCCTTGTAGCAGAATGTGGTGTCGCCGTTGCCATAAGCGTCAACGCCGAATTTGTCACTGTCGGGATAGTGGCACATTATAACCGTGTCCATTGAGTTCATGTCAGGTATGAGCGTGCCTGCCGCAAACGATACCGTAGCGGCAGTCTTGTCCACCTTGCCCGCACGGAAGCAGTTGGCAAGCCTTACTGAGCGCACTTCTCTTATTATGGTGTCTCGTACCGATGTTGGCACGCCGCCTATCACCACCGTGCCTGGCACCACTCTGTTCACTCTCAGGTGAACCTCCACCTGTGCCATTTTATGGCTGAACTCTATCTTGTTCGTGCCGACGTTATATCTGCCGTACAGCAGGTCAGACGCCTCAAGCCTGTCAAACGCAGACTGGTCTTTCTTGACAATGAACGTGTCAAGCTCTACCATGCCCGTGCTGGGGTACCATGCCTCAGCAAGTGATGTGGCGCCGCCACCGATTGTAGGTCCGAACACGAACGGACCGAGCGGAGCGGCTATCACGCCCGTCTCCGACACGAAGAAGTTGCCGAACAGCTCGCCGTTTATCTTTATAGACATACGGCGGTTTACCATTCCGTACCAGTTGCTCAGCGAGTCAACGGTGCAGCGGGTGTTCCACGCCGGCGTTAGCGTCAGGTCCGAGAACAGATTCGTGCTCGTAGCCTTGTCGCCGTTGCCGCGCATTATCAGACTTCTTGTCTGCCCCGGCTGTCGCATCGGTGTTATCACGCCCTGGAAGTGTACCGAGTTCTTGATGCTGTCTTCCAGCGTCCATGCCTTGGTTGTCATCTCGTCGTCGGTGCAAGACAGGAATGTAGTTCCAACCAATCCTCCACAAAGAAGGATATTTCTCCAATATGTAATGTTTAAGTACTTCATAAGCTTTTCTTTTTGTTAAAACGCTATCGCCGCCCTCACCGTTGAGCAGTACGACCTATTCTTTTCCCAGTGGGTGCAGTAGAAGCCGAAATAATCGTCCCATGCGTCATCGGCGTTGCTATCGCAACCCACTATTACGCCATGAGCGGTATTTACCTCTGAACTTGCCCAGTACATGGTACTTGAACCTGGCCAGAACCAAGAGTATGAAGGAGCGTACGGCGCAGCAGCACTGATATATGCATTTAGATTACCTTCTATTCTGGCACGTTGGTTTGGCCAAATCGATGAATCGTAGCCACCATATGAGTATGTATGAACGTTTAAACTTGATGGTCTGCCGAGGTTCAGCAGCAGTTGATACCACTGACCCATGCTTGGCAAGAACCAACCGCTTGTCTCTCGCTTGTTGGGGTTATACGCCGGCGACCAGTTCACGGCGGCGAAGAATGCAGGGTAGGTCGAGGCATTATACTTCGGGTTGTCGGTGATGTGGTGCGTCTCGTCGTAGCCGTTCAGTTTCTTTACCGCGTTTGTCCAGCTCATACCGTAGTCAACGGCTTGCGCCTGCGTTGACGTGTTGGTGCTCCACAGATATCCGCCCTGCTCTACGAGTGATATGGCATAGCCGTGTGTCCAACCGCGCTTTCTGTCCTCAGTGCTTGTTGAGTCACTGAATATCAGCGCCACTGGTTTATAGCCAGCTTTTTTTGCAAGCGCCAACTCGTCGGCACGTGCGCCGCCAATGTCGCCGTCGGCGTTGCATATTATGTAGTCGCCTATGTCGTAGTGATTAAACGTAACTGGCATGTCCATATACACCCTCACGTTGTAAAGCATACCGCGCTCATAGCGTTTGTTCATAATCTGCCCCTCATATTTCACGCCGCCAAGCTTTACCCTAAGCGTCAGTATGGTGTCTTGCGGATATACGATAGCGCGGTAGCAGTAGAACGTGTCTATGTGACCGTTTGGCTGTGTGACGTATTTATCGCTATCCTTATAGTGGTAGCAGGTAATGTCAACCGTTGTGTCCATACGTG
>CAZPNJ010000022.1:10976-14807 GCA_964587765.1 uncultured Prevotella sp. | reverse complement strand
CTGACACCAAACCACAATCTGCCGATTAATAATCGGCAAGACATATAAAACAAACTTATTTTTTGCCGATACTACTTCAAGGATACTCTAAACTATTTCCGATTTTGTGAAGCCAACTACCCTTTTTGCTTAAAATTTTGTGAAGCGAACACATCAAAAAACACAAAATTTTGTGAAGCGAGCACATCAAAAACCACAAAATTTTGTGAAGCCGCTTGCGTAATTCGCAGAAAATAAGCATCTTTGCAGCGTATAAGTAATTTCAATTACACTATGAGACGCAAGATATACGAAAAGCTACAACTCTGGAAGCACACACCAGACCACAAACCATTAGTTTTGGGCGGTGCCAGACAGGTGGGTAAGACATGGATTGTTACCGAGTTTGGCAAAAACGAGTATCAAGACATGGCATACATCACTTGCCTTGAAAACGAAGCTATAAAAGAGTTAGTTAAACGCGATAGCGATCCAATAAGAATTCTTCAGGGGTTAAAAGCTATTATTGGCAGGGACATCATACCCGGCAAGACACTGCTTTTCATTGACGAGGTACAAGAAGCCATACAAATGCTGCCTGCACTGAAATCATTTAACGAGCGCATACCTGAGCTTGACATAATCGTTGCCGGCTCTCTGCTTGGCGTTGCCATGCATGAGGGTGTGTCATATCCCGTTGGCAAAGTTGACGAACTGGTAATGCACCCAATGGACTTTGAAGAGTTTCTTTGGGCTATGGGCGAGGAACATCTGTGCGACATCATCAACTACAGCAGCATAAGCGATGTTATACCATTCCACGAAAAACTCAACG
This sequence comes from uncultured Prevotella sp., assembly GCA_964587765.1. GTDB lineage: Bacteria > Bacteroidota > Bacteroidia > Bacteroidales > Bacteroidaceae > Prevotella. The sequence continues at coordinate 13,993 of CAZPNJ010000022.1, read as the reverse complement.
ACTGGCTGCGAAACTATTTCTTCGTGGGCGGTATGCCCGAAGTAGTGAGCAACTTCTCTACAGACCGTTCCTACATCAACGCCCGTCACTATCAGGACATGATTCTTAGCGGTTACTCTAAAGACTTCTCTAAGCATGTCATCTCACCCGAAATGACACTAAAGATATCGCTTATTTGGAAAGCGCTACCTTCACAAATAGCTAAAGAGAACAAGAAGTTCATCTTCAGCGCAGTAAAATCATCGGCTCGTGCAAGAGATTACGAAACCTCTGTTGTATGGCTCGAATCGGCAGGACTTGCCACTAAAGCAACTAGACTGACACAAATGGAGCGCCCCGCCGAATTTTACAATAATGAAGGCTCGTTCAAGCTATTCCCTCTCGATTGCGGACTCTTAGGCGCTATGATGAGCGTCAACGCAAAAGATGTGGTTACTAACGATGCCATCTTCACCGAGTATAAGGGAGCATTCACCGAAACTTACGTAATGCAGCAACTTTTAGCCAACCTAGAAGAAAAGATATATTATTACAGCAACGACACTTCTACCGCCGAAATAGACTTTTGCGTAGAGGCAGACGAACTAATTCCTATCGAGGTAAAAGGTGGGCGCAACATCACCGCCAAAAGCATTGTGAAATATATTAAAGCAAAAGCCAACACCCGCGGCTATCGCTTATCCGACAACAAACCTCACCACGGCGAAAGGATTATAGACATTCCGCTATATGCCACTTGCGCACTGGCACGAGAGATTTCCCAAAGAAAACTTGCCGCTAACCAAATTGGTTAACAGCAAGGCTTATTTTCTTTACAATAACGATTGTTATGCCATCGGCTTCATCATTTTTTCTATAAACGCCATTTCCTTTTCCGACAATTCGTACTTCTTATATAGCTGTTTATCAATCTCCTTAACAGACTTACTCCAATCAATATCAGATTTATCGGTAAAATCTTGGAGGGGGATATATCTATAAACTTCCCTACCAGCACCTTGGTCTTGTTTCCTAATACAAAACAAGATTCTAACGAATTTTGTTTTAAGATACTTGTTGCAGTTCTGTACTTCATAATAATTCTCAAAAGGATATATTTGAACAAAAGTTTCTGTGCATATTTCATTCGGTTGTGCGACAATAGAAGTATATACACAATCATCATATTGTCCTGAGCCAAAGTTTCTTGGCATAAATATCTTATAAAAATCTATACCATCTCTTTTAGGAAGAGGATATGTAGATTGTATATACCTCTTTACTCTATGTTGCCTTTCATCTAAGCCATAAATAGTAATATACCCATCTTTATGTTTGTTTTCAATCTCAGGCAAACCATACTTTGCTTGGTCTTTGAAGAAATCACCTCTTAAACCATACGGTTTCATTGCTGACACCATATCTTTAAGGCTTTTATAACCATATTTTTCTATTTTATTCTTTATATTCAGAAGTCTTGAATCTCTTATAAACAAGTCATCTTCGTCTTTTAAAAATCTTTCCGAGTGAATAATCTCTGTATTATCTGCATTATGGGAGCATATGTGACATTTGCCTTCACACCTACTATCCCATAAGAAATAACATAATCCACCCTTAATCTCTACATTATTGAAACAAACCGCACTATCAATGAAATCATGCAATATTAATATATGTTTATCTGAAAGCATATCCTTTCTAAATTCATCCAATCCCTTGCCACCATAATACCATCTTGCTGGTGTTATTAATGTTATATAATTTGGATTTATTTCTTTCGCAACACTAACAAACCTGTTGTAAATTGGTGTTGCGCTTGCTCCAGCTCCTCCATCCATCACTTGATACGGCGGATTACCTACTATAGCATTAAACTTCATATGTTCATCGTTGTTTATGTTCCAAAAATGTTTTCCATCGCGAATGTTGTTCACTACAGCTATTGGGTCTGTTTTTATTTGGTTTACCAAGTCGGGATAATACACAATATTGCACTTTTCAACTTGCCTACAGCCCAAAAGCGTACGGCGTGTAATGCTTTCTGCCATAGGGGTCTTACACACAACAAATATGTTGTCAGCTATTGTAGCGTCCCATATCTGCCTTGCAAAGCCATGCCCAACCTCACCATATTTTTGTTTCATTGCTTCTACGCGAGAGCGGTAAATGTTATACGCTACATATAGCGGATAAAGACCACTCTTTGAATTTATTTCCAATACACGGCTGTCGGGCGAAAACACATTATCCGTTACCTCGCCTTGGTCTATGCGTCGAGGAATAGATAGCGTATGTTTCCAATGTTCATCATAGAAACACTCACCTCCCAAACAATCACCCAAGTGCATGTTTACCACACGCCACGGAGTCAGTACGGTTTCCTTATCAGGGTTGCGAAATGTATTGAACAACATCGTTATACGTTCTATACACTCTTCAACCGTAAGATTGTCTGCGGCTTTTATTATTTCCCTTATTCGCTTTCCTGCCTCACGAAATATGTCTGCCTCGTAATATTGTTTGAAATCATTGAAACGCTCTTTTGTTACGCCTCGTGGCATAAACTCCTTCCAAGAAGTATCGTCTATCAACTGCGTAAAGTTGTTTATGTCTAACTCTCGGTCTTCGTCTTTTATGTCTGCTCCATATATTAACAGCGGCATACGTATTGATATACCTCTTAATATAGATATTGCGCTCTGACGCTCGGTGCGACGTTTCTTCAATTCATCAAGTCGAGCCTGCTCTTGGGGCGTTAATGTTTTCTTTTTCTTCTTAAGCTCCAACCTTTCTTTCTCGTCGTACTCTTCATCAGTAAATCCTTGATTATTTACGTTAACATCGGCACTCTTGGGCATTGCTTTAGTTGCGCCTATGATACCTTTCAGTTCTTTGAACTTTTGCAAATCCACGTCTGTCAGTTTCAGCAACTCGTCATTATACAGCGCACCGTCTTCAAAGCCACAATTAACCACACGTTCTATCTGCGCACGCTTCAACTGTTTCATCAAGGTGTTTACCTCATAAAGTTTCAT
>CAZPNJ010000022.1:5753-10966 GCA_964587765.1 uncultured Prevotella sp. | reverse complement strand
CTTACGGTCTTCATTGGTAGTCTTACCTGCCTTTGCCGACACTTTAGCAGTTTCGGCAAGAATCTTTAGAGTGCGGTCGGGCGCAAAGTCAAATGCGTAACACTTATCTTTCATTCTGCCATTACAGGTGAAAGGCGTTTGCACCCGGAAAATGGTTTGCATGTAACTTGCGGCTGACGTACTAAAAGAACCTGCCAGCATAAACACGGCAGTCCAAGGCTTAATACTTACGCCTGTCGTAAGTCGTCCGCACGACAATGTTATGGTGAACGTTTCTTCTGGGTTTGGACCTATCGCCTTATTTACCAGATACAAGGCTTCCGCTCTTTCCTCATCTTCATCACCGTCGCCTGCCACGTTTACTATCTTAAACGCACTAAACACATCGTGAACCTGTAGCAACTTACTTAAAGCCTTTGCGGCATTAACACCTGGCAGCACCCACAACGTATGACGGAATATAGAGCGAAACTTAGCATTGGAATACGGGTAAAGGCTTTCTTCATCTTCTTTGCACAGCAAATCCAAAAAAAGCTTTACGTCGTTATAATGAATGAAACTTCCATCATCTTTCGTGCGGAAGAACTCCTTAAAGTTAAATGCCACGTCAGCATCGGCATATTCGTCCATCAGCCTGCCAAGGTCGTAAGTATATATGTTTATAGCGGGCAATCCCGCGTAAGGGTTTGGTTCGCCAACATGAAATATATCCCACTCCGCTTTGGCTTTCTGCTCCATGACATAATCCCATGTGAATATTTCATTCTCCTTGTAGTCGTCAAGTATGTTGAATGGAGTACCTGAGAGCTGCAATATCTTTGTATGAGGTTTTATCAACTCACGCATAACGTTTTGTCCAAGTTCGGTCTGTGTTCCCTCGTGGGCTTCATCAACTATCAGACAATCCCATTGTGCGACAAACAATTCGTTGTTCTTTTGAAACTTACCTCCTGCTTGTTCTGAACCACGCAGATCCTGCATTGAGGCAAAATAAACGTAATGGTCGCCACGGCTTGACAGCGTTTCAAGTCTGGCAAACTCTTCGCCTTTTGTGCGTGAACCATAGTGCCAATTGGCAGAGTCGTAAAATATCTTGCCGAAATCCTCAAACCAACTTTCATCAACCACAGGACGATGCGTTAATATTATCGTACGCTTAAACTGCATTTGTCTTACCACTTGCAGGGCGCTAAGCGTTTTACCAAAGCGCATTTTGGCATTCCACAACATCTGCCGTCCCTTACCAAACTGCTTTATGGTCTTATCTATTGCAGCCAACTGCTCAGGTCTAAATATTATTGGCGTTTTGTCATGAGACACGTCACCAGCTCTCAGACTTGACTCGCCACGCTTAGCGGCTGCTATGGCACGTTTTACGGTTTCAAGGTCGCACACAAACCATTCTGTCGCTCCCTTTGCACCTGCAAACTCTTTGCGCCGTATGCCACTGCGCCGTAATATATCATGAATCTTTTTATCATTAAAACACATCACCTTTCCACCACTTATATATAATGTAAGTTCGGTGTAAAGCAGTTGATAGGCTATGCCTGCCGTCTGGGTGTACTGTTTAATGCGTTCGTTGGCAACTTTATTCAATCGCTCACTATTTGGTGCGAGCATGGCGTCGCAGTCGTCATCGAGTGTGGTTTCGCCCACTTTCAAGCACCCTGCATGGCGTTCGTCATTGATGGCAAACACATAAATAACTCTCGGTTTGAATGAAGATTCGAATATAGCCATATAGTTTTTGTTTATTATTTAGTTATAGGAAGAAGGTCTATGAAACGTAGCGTCTTGCCTATGCCTGGACGTGAGAATGTTTTTGCCCAATCTCGTATGTGGCAATAAGAGCCATTGTGCAATCGTATATTGTCATTGGCGCACCCCTTACATAGCTTTGAGGTGGTTTCGCCAAAAAGATTTGTGCTGGTTTCATCGTGGCAAGAGTCTGGCACTACGCCTTTCAATCCGTCCATCTGCCATATATTCCATGATATTATGTAGGCTATGCTTTGCATATATCTGCCAGATGGCAATTTGTCAAACATTGCTTTATAGTAATCTATGAATGTGTATAACAAGGCTTCGCGCGCAAGAAGCAAATTATCGCCCTGCCACTCGTAGCCATAAGTGCTCATAAACGCTATTTTGGCAGCATTTACCCATGAACGCTCATCACTGCAATTTTCAGATACCACACGCAGTTTTCGGTCAAGCAACCCTATGCGATTGTACAATTCTATGGGCTGACCTGTGGTAGCATCGTAGCGACTTACTAGATAGGGAGCCTCGCCACAGGTTATTTCCAATCGGGTGTCACGCACATAGTCCCTCCACGTTTTATTTTCGGGGAAGTCTATTTTGTCTGTTGTTGCAGTCCAAGTGTGGTCGGCATTTTCATGGTTAAACACATCGCAACGTCCAAACCAAGCCTCGTCAACCAAATTGTTCTGAGCGTTGCACACCCACGACGGAGTGAACACCTCGGCACGCTCCTTTACGCGAGCGTCTTGTGCCTCTTGCACTTTCTTTGTGCGAGGCATCACAACTTTTCCATTGTCGCCAGTTATAAGTGGTATTTTTATTTCTTCATGGTAGGCATAGCCTGGTCCGAGCTGCTCGTAATCGTGAGTAGCCCATATAATATTGCATTGCTGCCCATCATGTAAGCCCATACTACGGGTATGGTCTTTTAGCAATGCGTTGAAAATATTCTCGCCAAGACTATTCAGTATGTCGTCTTCGAGAATATCAACTTCATTTGGCATAGTTATTCATGCTTATATTTGCACGAATACCATCTACTCTCGAAAACAAAGAAATGACCAAGCACTAAAAAGCGCGGACGGTGACTGTCCGGACATTCAGGTGCTTGGTCATACCTATATCAGAAGACAACTCACGCCCACGCTATCGCATGAGCGTTCTCTATTATTCTTCTGATAAATTCTATGCGACCAAGCTTCGAATGTCTCAAGAATAAATAGCAAACGCTATAAATTACCAATATGTCTTGGAATGGTAAGCACAAAGGCCTGTACCAATCCAACGGCAAAGTTAATGCTAAGAATGCTAAAAACCAAATAACCAACAAAGTTATTTATAAAATGCAGTTTTGTTGACACTAACATTAGCACAATAATACTACACTAAAAGAGCAACGAAAAAGAGGGGAATCAGAAGTCGGGTGACTTGAGATACCCCTCATGAATACCATGAAATACAGACTGCAAAAAGTCGGTCTTAAAAGGTTGGTTTACTGACAGGCGGCTGCGCCGAGTACGCCGAGAATGGCGGAGGCTACCGCGATGATGATTTTGATGATTTTCTTAATTGTTTCGTTTTTCATAGTGAGATGATTTTTTAGAAGCCCCCCGAGCCCCTAAGGGGGGAGCGAGGAACGTTGGTTTAACATTTTGGAGAGCCCCCTACGCCCCTTAAGGGGGGACTTGGGGGCCTTGCTCACGCTCCCGCGTTAGCTTTTTCGTATTCGTCGATGACTTTCTGCACTGAGCCGTCGGGGCGGAAGGTGGCGCCGTACGAGAGGTAGGCTGAGAAGACGTTGTGGGTCTTTTCGGTGCCGTCGGCGCGTGTCTCAGTGGTCTTGCCGCTGGCGTAGGTCATCGGGCGGAATTTCACGCAGACTCTCTTTATTGAGTCAGCGCCGAAGTCAACGGGTGACTTCACTGCCTTTGCCATGAACCCGATTGAGAAGGTGCCTATGCCGTCGAGCGTTACGCTGTCAGAGCTGAGCATGGCGTCGCGCATAACTTCAGAGAGTTCGGCGAGCACTGCCTTGACATCGCTTTTCTTAACAGTGCAGTTACGCTGTATGCGCTCTGCCACGGTGTCGGTGTCGATGTTAGAGGGGTGAATGGCACGCCCGAAATTGTAGCCTTTCTTGTCGCCGTCTATAGCGACTCTTCCTAATTTAAAAATTACTGCCATAATTGTGTGTGTTTTAAATGGTTAAACTTAATGTTGGTTAGCGAAAACAAGTGTTTCCCATGGTGTTAGATTCCCTGCATGCCGAGAAGTATGCCATTAAGGTTGTTTTGCTAATGCAAAGATAGCGAATTCTATCAGTTGCCGCAAATATTTTGGTAACTTTTTTCGAATAATTTTCGCTTTCACGAAGAAAGCGGGGGATATTCTCAATTCGCAATTCTTGATGCCGCTACGCTCGCCGCCTGAGCGACTGCCCTTTGAAGATGATGGGGTGCGTGAGTGAGAGTAGGCGGTCAACGGTGCGGCGGCCGTACTTATGTTCCATCTCGGCGAGGGTGAGGTTGGTTGAGAGCAACAGCAGGTGGCCACAGCGCTCAGCCTCGTCGGCAATCTCAGGCAGTGCCATGCGGCGCTCGCCATAGAGCAGGTGTTCGCCCTCGGTGCCGATGTCGTCTATTGACAGGTAGCCGACGTTTTTTAGGCGGTCAATGTCTTTGTTCATCTCAATCGCCGACACGCATGTGACAATCTTTTTGAAGAAGTGCTGCATGACGGTCGGCACGATGTAGTTGCAGATAAGGCTTTTGCCGAGTCCGTTCTCTCCCATCAGCAGCAGTCCGCTGCGGTGGTTGTCGGTCATCCATTTTATTACCTCGTCGTAGGGTTCTATGTACTTAAAGTTCTCGCCACAGGCTGTCGTCATGCCCAGCATGAAGTTGCCCTTGGCGTTTGGTATTCTGAATAGAGGCACTTGCGGCCTGCGAAATATGTTTTTTCTTTCCATGATAATTGATTTTAATGCGCAATTATTCTAATGCCACTCCGTGGTATATTCTTTATTATTATAGTTTATGCGTCCGGTGTCGTAGGGCGAGGCGGCAGTGCGGCGCGAGGCGAAGCGCTCGGTCTGTTGCTGCCATGTGTAGAGGCGGCGACCGAGGTCCCACGTGTGCTGCATATCCATGCGCATATGGTCGCCCCTGCGCGTGGGCTCTGACCAGTACATATAAAAGTCGGTGAGCATCTTGCGGTCGTACTTGTCGGCGTGCGCCATGACCTGCTGTCTAAACCGTTCCTGTCGCTCGGGCAACTTCTCTCGCGCCTGCGCTACGGTGGTCTTCGCGGCTGTTTTCGGTGCCGACGGTTTAGTGGTTTCCTCATGCGTATATATATTATTATTAAATAAATTATTATTTATATTATTATATATATAGTCTGTAGTTTGCTTTTGCGCTGACGGTGTAAGCGACTGATTTTCAGCG
>CAZPNJ010000022.1:0-5743 GCA_964587765.1 uncultured Prevotella sp. | reverse complement strand
ACGGGGTGAGGGCGTGTTTCTGGCACACCAACTCGGTGTTTTTTGCACACTGAGTTGAGGGGAGGGTGTGTGTCTGGCACAAAGACTCGGTGTTTTTGGCACACTGAGTTAGGGGGAGTGCGTGTGTCTGGCACACAGACTTGTCTTCTATCAAACTTAATATGGTTTGACCATTTTCGGGCTTAACGGACATGTGCCACCCTTGCCAATCACTTCTGAATGAGATTAAGTTTTCCCGTACGAGATAGTCAACGACTTTCATAAGCGCGGAGATGCTTATGCTCGTCCATTTACTAAGATGTTGTCTGTGGCAGTCGAGTGTAATGCTTTTTCCCTGCATAGAGCCATGACAGGCTATAGCCAGCAGCACGGTCGCGGCATAGGGGTTTTTCTTTAGCGAGTCAACGAGGTGGTCGCTACAGGTGATTAGGATACTTTTACACATAGTAATAACGTAAATAATTGAATTTGAATTTATTAATAGATTATTGCAGGCTTTGTCTCATGGTGTGGGCACGCATATTTGCCGTCACTTCCTATTAAGGCGTCGCACTGATTTATGTGGGCAAAGTTATGAAATGTTTTTCAACTTCGCAAATTTTTCAGGTTGAAAAATTGTTTATTTTTTAACCGTGCCGTTCTGGTGGGCGATTGCGGGTGGTTGGGGTGTGTTTCAGAACATGGATTAAGGTGAAACGGGAAACGCTTTCAAGGTGAAACGAGAAATCGGATTACCTGATCTGACGAACCGTTTCAGGTGATCTGACAAATCGTATCAGGTAATCTGAGCGGCGGTTTCAGGTAATCCGATTTCGCTGTCGAGGGGGCGTTTATTTCTTGGTGAACGCCAATCCCGACTTCATGCCCTTAACGTTTTTGGTGAGCGATGAAATGGTGTTGATCGTGCTGTTGTATTTGCCAGCGAAGGCACCGGCGGTCTTAACGTAAGCGAGCAGTTTGCTGCTGTCGAAGGTCAGGCTGAGCGTCTTGCCCGACAGCTGCGCGTAGCCCGTGATTGTAGCCAGTCCCGCGGCATACTGGAGGGTGATTTTCTCACCCTTGATGGTGTATGTGCCGGTTGACTTCTTGCCGTTGAGCGTGCTGGTGAAGTTGCCGTCCTTGTCGAACGTCATGGTCATGGTGCCTGGCTTAACGCCCACCTTCTTGAGCTGTGCGGCAAGTTTGGTTTCAATCTTCTTAGCGGCGTATTTTCCGCCCATCTGCGTGAGCATGTCGCTTGAGGTGAAGGCTATGGCAGGCTCCGTGTATGTCCATGTGCCGGCAATGGTCTTGGCGGTTACGTTTTTGTCGCTGCTGATGATTGACGTGAGCGAACTGAGCAGATTACCCGACTTATTGTCTGACGAGCCCAGCACTGAGCCTACGGCATTGCCGAGGTTCTCTAAAATCTGCGCCTTAGCGCCTGTGGTGCCGCCCACGAGCATAAGCCCCACGACGGCGATTTTAACGATTTGTTTTTTCATTTTGTTGTTGTTTATGATTTGTGTGTGTCATTATTCTTTCTTTTGGGGTGCGCCCTTTCGGTTTGATAGGTTTTCGGGCGCGGGGTTTAATCAGTCGCCCAGATTTAGCGTGAGCCTGAGCAACGCGATGCTTTGAAGGCTGCCGTCGCTGTCGTCGAGTATCAGCACGGGCTGAATGGTCAGCGGTCCACGGGTGTGGGCATAGTTCAGTTCCACTTCAGCGTTGTCATGGGCGAGTTCAAACTTCGCCTTGTTTGCCATCAGCCCCAGCGAGTGGCGCTCGTTGAACTTGTATATGCCACCCGCGCCCAACAGGTATTTGCAGTGTGCGACGTCTTGAAGGTCGGCGCAGTCTATGCAGCCTATGTGAACGCTCGCCTCGCCGATTAGCGACAAGTGTGGCGACAACCGCTCTATGTCGTAACCGTATAGGCTGGTAGAGGTGTGGTGCCAGTTGTTGCGCCCCATGGCGGCGCCAATCTCAAAGCTTCTTCTATCGGAAGTGTGGTTCACGGCGGTCATGTTTCTTATGCCGCCGCCCAGTCGGAACTCGTCTTTCAAACGGTCGCCACTCTCGCCGTTATACACGGTGGTGGTCAGCCGCCAGCGGTCGTTAATCTGCCACGATAGCTGCACAGCCAACGCTGAGGTGGGATAGGTGGCTACGTCGAAGTTTTCAGTCAGAGTTGGGTGAATGCCGTGGGCGCTGCCCGTGAAGAAGTTTATCTCGTCGTCAGTGAAATAGTCGGTGACGGTGCTTCTGACACCGGCAAACAGAGTGAACCGCCCTACCCTTTGCGAAATGCCGAGGGTGTAGAACCGCAACCACGCCGACTCGGCGTCGATGTTAGAGAACACCAGTCGGTCAAGACTGAGATAGTCCTCATGGTGCTGCATGTAGGTGGTCAGAGCGTCAACGTTAAACTGACCGCCGCGCCACAGGTTAAGGTTCACGCCGTAGTCTATCACCGAGACGAGGTTGCAGCGACCGTTGTCAGAGTTGAACTGCTCCTCGGCAATCGCCTTCAGGTGCCAACCGTCAACGGTCTGCGCTTTTAAGCAAGCGCATGGCAGACAGGCTACGATGAGCGTCAGTATGCGGTGACTTAATGGTTTGGGCATGGCTTTGGGTGAAATGGTTTATTGCAGTCCCCAGTATTTGAGGTCGAGAGTGGCTTCAACCGAGTTTTCCAACTCGTCGGGCAGATTGCAGAAGAAGTCGATGCCGGTGCGAGCCTCCAGTTCGTCGATTGTGATGGCATAGTCGGCATAGTGCTTGTTAGTGTCGGCGGTGTTGTCGTGAAGCGTCCAAATGCCAATGGCTTTGTACGTGTTGCCTTTCTTGGCGAGTATAGCCATGTAGAAATATTTTGGCACGAGCATAGGCTTTGCGCCAGCCACTGACGGGGTGGTATAGCCGCGGATATTGGCGTCGTCGATGGTGGCAGCCTTTACCACATACAGCGTGTCGCGATACTGACTGGTGTTCCAAGTATCGCGCACCAGGGTTTCAAGATTGTTCCACAGCCCGCCGTTGTGAACCTGAAATTGGGGGTGCATGTTGCTGAGATAGAACGTCTGAGAGTTCTGCTCAGATGAGCACAGTCGGTCACCCGAGGGGCAGAGATGTCCGCGACTGTAGCCCGTGTTGCGATAGTCTTCAAGCGTGGTGCGATACTCTGCCGGTATGAGAGGGTCTTCACGGAAATCGTCGTTGCGATTGACGTTTTGCATACTGTTGCCCGGGTGCATCTCGTAGCACGTCCAGCGGTTGGCCTTCTTCTGGCAGTCCCACTCCAATGAGTAGGTTATGCCATAGCCTTGAGTGGAGTGAACGATTAGCAGGTTGTTGACGGTGTCGGCGTTTAGTCTGGGATACTCCAGCAACTGAGCCTCGGGATTGGCGTTGCGGTTAAGGTTTACGGTGGAAATGCCGCTCTGCCGTTCAGTGATGTTGGTCGCGATATAGTCTTTCGACTTCTGACCGCGCAGATAAACCTTCACGCCAAACGAGCCCTCGTCAGTGAGGTCGAGCCCTCGCAGCACCCTTATGCTGTCATATTCGGTTGACTTGTAGCTGACGACCGAGCCGTCTTTGAGCGTTATGCTGGTGGTGACTGCCACTTGTGCCTGTGCCGCACCCATGCTGACCATGGCGAGCAGTGCGAAAATATATTTCTTTGCGTTCATATTCATTGATTGTGAGTGTTGGTTAAAAGCGTAGGGTTATTTAGTTACGATGATTTTCTTGCCACATTTATTTATATATATGCCACGGCTTTGGGGCTTGGCAGTTAGGCGACGGCCTTGCAGGTCGTACCATGTGTCTTCGTTTGCGGCTTGTGGCTTAGTGATGTGGCTGAAGCCCGTGCTAACGGGGGTGAACACGCCGTCAAGACACAGAATGTTTTTAGCGGTGGCATCGCCGAGCGACGTGAAGTAAACGCCACGGTCATCGCTCTGAACTATACCGCTGACCGTGCCGACTATGGCTCCGCCAGCCGTAGCGTGCCAACCGGCGTCAGCCTTCAGGAAGTCGCGGAAGCAGATGGTGTCGGTGCCGGTGCTGATATAGGCGTTGACCACGCCGTCGGTGGTGTCAACCCGTTGCACCAGTCCCATGCCAGCCTCTGAGAGCACCAGCGTGGCCTGGTCGCCCGCCGTGAGAGCCTTCAACTCGCCGATGCTGCGCACTTGGTTCATGACGTAAGTCACCTCAACGCTGCGTATGTAAAGAGCCTTCTTGCTGGTCTGCTGCCAGACGAGCTCAATCTCGCCTGCGGCATTGCCTTCAAAGATATATGTCGCGGTGTCGGCTGAGATAGCCTGAGGCGTGCCGTAAGCAGTGCCGCCAACGGTTGCGCCAACGGTTGCCACAACGCTTGAGTTGCCCGATGTGTTTACTTTGATTTGCGTGACAACGCCATAGATTTCGCTTGTCTTCAGCGAAATGGCAGTTGTGTAGTAAGAGTTTGACCCGATGTGCAGACCCTTTTTCTTGTCAAAGGTGGTAACCATCGACGAGTTGTCAAACGTGAGAGTCCAGTTTACGCCATTCAGTCGTGAAGTTTGCCCCGTCTCGCTGAAGTCGCCTGTTTGAAAGGTGTAGGAGTAAGCGTCAGCCCATGCCGAGCTAATGGTCATTAGGCATAAAAATGTCGCTAAGATATGTTTTAAGATAGTCATGTTATGTATTTAGTTTTATTAGACACTGCAAATATAGTCAAAATATACAAACAAAAAAAAGAACTGTCTAACTTCACAGCTTGACAGTCTTTAAAAACTAATAACCTTATTGTATGAAATGAAAACTAATTATTTTTTTATGTCTTTTTCTTACCTCTTGTTTCGCTTGCAAATATACACACTTTTTTCTTTCCCCAAAGCATTTTTGAGAAAAAATAATTTTTCAAGCGTGTTTTCCGGAAACGGGTGATTGCAGAAAAACAAAAAAACCACTCTCCGAAAGAAGAGCGGTTTTCTATTTTGTTTGTCTTTCAGCCAATGGTTATGCTGGAAGAGAGATTGCCTCGTTAGGACATACAGAAGCGCAAGTTCCGCACTCTGTGCACTCGTCTGGGTTGATTGAATACTTCTCGCCCTCAGAGATTGCTCCTACTGGACACTCGTCGATACATGTACCGCATGCGATGCAGTCATCACCAATTACGTAAGCCATAATAATCTTTATTAAATGATATATTTATAATGTTTTTTATTTCTAACTAACAGTCGGGGTGTTCAGATACCTACTTATTAGTACGTTGCAAAGGTACACATTTATTTCTAAATACCTAAAAATGATGAGTAAATTATCGTTTTTTAAGATTATCGCCCTCTATGCTGTTCTGAAAATCTTCTACTCCCCCAAAGCCACTATAGCGACAATAGCATTTTCATTAATTCCGTTTATATTCATAAAGGTGATTATCGTCAAAATTCTCTATTGTCACTGCGCGTTTATCATAAAGTTTTCTATTGCTTATTTCCTTTAACGAATAATTCTTCATTACTTGTTTCTTAATAGTATAAAGATAGCAAGTATCACTTAGTTTGAATAAATATGGACTAACCATTTGTATTGAATCTGGCTGAATATAGCCATAAGTGCAAATCACGATGTCAATAGTGTCTGTATCATTGAGGTCAATAAGCAATGTATCAGTCGTACAATTCTTTATATAGAATGACATTTTCCTATCCATAACACAAGAATTAAGTAACACCAATATTAGTATATATAATGTATGTTTCATGAA
>CAZPNJ010000021.1:0-15217 GCA_964587765.1 uncultured Prevotella sp. | reverse complement strand
AATTAAAAATAAGTACAGTGTTTTCTGCGGATAATTTGCCCGTTTTTCAAAAATCGTTAACCCATTTTTACATTTCAGCCTCAAAAACTTGCTGCTCAACTCGAACGTTTTTCCGTTAACAATTGCACTTTTTTATGTTAAATATGTTCACTCTTGAATATTTATTCGATAGCAAGAGTTGCGTTAATATTTGAATGAGCTACCCCCAAGGAATTCGCGCAGAAGGCTGGTGGGAGGCACTACCTTATAGTTTATGGGCTGAATATAGCGTATAAACTTGCGCAGTCGGTACGCTTCGGTATATTCATCACAGTTTTCGGGAACAAGTTCAAGCAGTGGCTCTGCCTGTTGACGTATCACTGCCAGTTCAAAGAGCATGGCAGTGTTGAACATGGCATCGCAGTTTTCCTGGAAGGGGAATATCCACTTGTTCTCGCCATTGCGCACACTTGGCCATCGGCGTATCGTCTCTTGCGCAGAGGTGCCACGATACTTGTTGTCACGGATAATGCGACGCAACAATCGGTTGTCGGTGGTGGGAATATAGTTGTGGTCGTCGAGCATTATAGTGGTAAGGGCAGAGATATAGATTTTATATTTCTGTTCGTTTGGTATTTGCGACGTTAACATTGGGTTAAGCGCATGAATACCTTCCATTATCAGCACTTGGTCGGACTCCAGTTTCAATTTTTTGCCATTTGGCATACTTTTGCCCGAAGGGAAGTCGTAACGTGGCAACTGCACTTCCTCGCCTCGGAAAAGAGCTTGCAACTGACGGTTTATAAGGTCAATGTTTAGCGAGTAGATGCTCTCGAAATCGTAGTCGCCACTCTCGTCGCGTGGGGTCAGTTCTCGGTCAACAAAATAATCGTCGAGCGATATTTGCACAGGCTTTATGCCATTTGTTAGCAGTTGTATTGACAGACGTTTGCAGAAGGTAGTCTTACCAGACGATGACGGTCCTGCAATAAGAATTACTTTCACTCCCTTGCGGTTGGCTATCTCATCGGCAATCTGCGATATTTTCTTTTCTTGCAGTGCCTCTGAAATGTTTATCAGGTCGGTGGCATGGCCCTCTTTTATTGCATCGTTAAAGTCGCCAACGGTGCTAACGCCAAGAATCTTTTGCCAGTGATGATGCTCTTGAAAGATCTCAAACATCTTGTCCTGTCGAATCATATCGCCCAACTTCTCGGGGTCGCTCATTGATGGTGCCCTGAGCAATACGCCATCATAGTATTTGTCGAGCCCGAACAGATAAATACTACCAGTGGAAGTGAGCAGCGAACCATAGAAATAATCCACGTAGTCATCGAGTTTATAATAGGTGGTATAAAGCAGTCCAGTGCTTTTAATGAGTTTAACCTTAGCATCATCGCCTTTTTCCTGAAACATTTTTATGGCATCGTCGCTTGGCACTTCGTATCGGCGAATAGGAATATCGGCGTCAATAATCTGTTGCATACGCTGACGTATAGCCTCAACGTCGTCAAGACCAACGGTGTGTCCGAGGTCAAAATTGCAATAATAACCATTGCTGACGGGAATTTCTATCCTCACCATACTTTGCGGATAGAGATCGTGAACGGCCTTGCACAGCACAAAAAACATAGAGCGTGTGTAAGTGCGATTGGCAAGAGGCGAGCGCATATCAAGAAACTCCAAATCCTTGTTGAGGTAAAGCCTGTAGTGCAATCCCTCTATCTTATTGTTGACCTTACAGTTGATTGCTCCGTGGGGCATATCAAGGTTTAAAGCATTAAAGACATCTAAAAGTCTGCTTCCGATTTCTACGTTTATCGTTTTTTTATTATTTTTGCAACGTATTTGTATCTGCTGTTTCATTTTGTTTATGATTAGTTGATACCAAACTACAAACATAGCTGGTTTACACGGTCAAAGGTAATCAATAATTTCAATCAAATTATAATTTAGCAAATAAAAACATGACGATTTGGATTATTTTTAAGATTATTGGCGCCCTTGCGCTCTTAATGTATGGCATGAAGGCAATGAGTGAAGCCTTGCAAAAGATGTCAGGTCCTCAGCTTCGCCACGTGTTAGGTACAATGACTACCAATAGGTTTACTGGAATCCTTTCGGGAGCGTTTATTACGACAGCCGTTCAGTCAAGTACGGCAACAACGGTAATGACGGTCAGTTTCGTAAACGCCGGTTTGCTAACGTTGGCTCAGGCTATATCAGTTATTATGGGTGCCAACATCGGTACTACCTTTACTGCATGGATAATGTCGGCTGGTTTCACATTCAATATCACAGATTTTGTATGGCCAGCCTTTTTTATTGGCATAATCTTAATCTACTCAAAGAAGCGCAAACTTATAGGTGACTTCCTCTTCGGCATATCGTTTATGCTATTAGGATTGGGCACTCTGAGGCAGACTGGCGTGGATATGGATTTGGCTCATAACGAGGCAGTGCTGGCATTCTTCTCAAACTTCGACCCAAACAGTTTCTTAACAAACATACTGTTCCTTGTATTAGGTAGCGTGCTGACCATGTGCGTGCAAAGTTCGGCAGCCATAATGGCTATAACCATGATACTCTGCTCAACGGGTGTGCTGCCAATATATCAAGGCATTGCGCTGGTGCTGGGCGAGAATATCGGTACAACCGTAACCTCAAACATAGCTGCACTGACGGCTAACACACAGGCTCGCCGTGCGGCTTTCGCCCACATGTTTTTCAACGTGTTTGGTGTGCTGTGGGTGCTTTGCCTGTTCAATCCATTCATTGACATGGTTTGCACTATCGTACATTATGACCAGACCATAACAAAGAGCGACCCCAACTTCTTGGCCAACGCAGCAAAGCTGTCGTTTGTGCTGGCTACATTTCACACCACGTTTAACGTGGCAAACACAAGCATCTTGGTTTGGTTCATACCACAGATAGAGAAATTCGTATGCTGGTTTATCAAGCCAAAGAACAACACCGACGAGGAAGACTTCCGCCTACGTTTCATACAGGCTGGTATAATGAAGACACCAGAGCTCTCAGTGTTTGAGGCGCAAAAGGAGATAGCCTCTTTCGGCGACCGCATACACAGAATGTTTGGCATGGTAAGGGAACTGCTCGAGGAGAAAGACAAGGACAAGTTCTTGAAACTATACGCTCGCATAGAAAAGTATGAAGGCATATCAGACCGTATGGAGTTAGAGATTGCCAACTATCTTGACAAGGTGAGCAATGCCCACCTAAGTGACGAGACAAAGGGTAAAATCAGAGCCATGCTGAGAGAGATTTCTGAGTTAGAGAGCATCGGCGACAGCTGCTACAACTTGGCTCGCACCATGAACCGCAAACTGAAGGAGAGTGAAGACTTCACCACTGAGCAGTATCAGCATATACGCCAGATGTTTGAACTGACCGATGACAGTCTGACACAGATGAACGTATTGTTCTCGGGCTATAGAGAGAGTTTGAACTCAGCTCGCTCGCTCAATATTGAAAACGAGATAAACAACTATCGTGACCAGTTGCGCTCGCAAAACATCAACGATGTGAACAACCACAAATATACCTACGCCATCGGCACCATGTATATGGACTTAATCTCAGAGTGTGAGAAGTTGGCAGACTATGTGGTAAACGTGGTTGAGGCACGAATGGGAGCAAAACTCAGAGCGACGGTATAATCAAGAGTAAAAAGAAACAGGATATACATTTAAAATAACAGATATAATAAAATTATGGCACACAAAGCATTATTGATGATTCTCGACGGATGGGGAATCGGAAAACACGGTGCTGGTGATACTATCTACAACACACCAACACCTTATCTTGACCTTCTTAACGCTACATCTGCACACTCACAACTTGAGGCTTCAGGCGAAAACGTTGGTTTGCCTGACGGACAGATGGGCAACTCAGAGGTAGGACACTTGAACATCGGTGCTGGGCGCATCGTTTATCAAGACTTGGTAAAAATTAACCGCTCTATTAAAGATGGTTCTATAATGAAGAACCCAGAGATAGTAAACGCTTACAGCTACGCTCAGAAGACAGGCAAGAAAATTCACCTTATGGGCTTGACCTCTACTGGTGGCGTACACTCTTCACTTGACCACCTGTTCAAACTTATAGAGATAAGCAAAGAATATGGTCTGAAGAATACTTACGTTCACTGTTTCATGGACGGTCGCGACACTGACCCAAAGAGCGGAATTGGTTTCATTAAGCAGATACTTGATGTTTGTAAGAAGAACGACGCAAACATTGCCGACATTATCGGACGCTTCTATGCAATGGACCGTGACAAGCGTTGGAATCGTGTGAAAGAGGCTTACGACCTGCTCGTAGAGGGCAAGGGCAAGCAGGCTACCGACCTTGTAAAGGCTATGGAAGAAAGCTATGCCGAAGGCGTTACCGACGAGTTTATTAAGCCTATCAACAACTCTGCCGTAAACGGTAAGATTGAAGAGGGCGACGTAATAATCTTCATCAACTTCCGCAACGACCGTGCAAAGGAACTTACACAGGTGCTCACCCAGCAGGATATGCCTGAAGAGGGTATGAACACCATCAAAGACTTGCAGTACTACTGCATGACTCCTTACGATGCATCGTTCAAGGGCGTTCACATACTCTTCCCAAAAGAGAATGTTGACAACACATTGGGCGAATATCTCAGCAAGAAGGGCTTGAAGCAGTTGCACACAGCCGAGACTGAGAAGTATGCTCACGTTACATTCTTCTTCAATGGCGGACGTGAAACTCCTTACGAGGGTGAAGACCGCATATTGGTTCCTTCTCCAAAGGTTGCTACATACGACTTGAAGCCAGAGATGAGCGCTTTTGAAGTTAAAGACAAGTTGGTTGACGCATTGAACTCTCAGAAGTACGACTTCGTAGTAGTAAACTTCGCAAATGGCGACATGGTA
The DNA here is from genome assembly GCA_964587765.1 of uncultured Prevotella sp. Lineage (GTDB taxonomy): Bacteria > Bacteroidota > Bacteroidia > Bacteroidales > Bacteroidaceae > Prevotella. The sequence goes on along the minus strand of CAZPNJ010000021.1, from coordinate 10,310 downwards.
GGCCACACTGGCGTTTACAATGCTATCGCTAAGGCAGTTTATGCTGTTGACCAGTGCGTTCACGACGTTATTGAAACAGCAAAGAAGAACGACTACGAGGCAATAATCATTGCTGACCACGGAAATGCTGACAATGCCATCAACGAAGACGGCACACCTAACACTCAGCACTCTCTCAACCCAGTTCCATTCATTTACGTTTCAAACAACAACAGCGCAACCGTAAAGAATGGTCGTTTGGCTGACGTTGCTCCTTCAATTCTCCACATCATGGGACTTGAGCAGCCAGCTGACATGACAGGTGAAAACCTGATTTCAGACAACAAATAAACCCAAAAGTTTATGCACATATCAGGGCATGAAACACTGAGGACAGTAGTCATGGCATTAGCTGTGGGCTGCTGCCCTCAGTTGCTTTTCAGCAAAACCGAAGAAGTTACACTAACTAAATGGCAGTTCTCGCGCGACAAGCAGAACTGGCAGCAGGTAAACGTTCCGCACGACTGGGCTATAAGTGGGCCTTTCGATAAAAAGTGGGACATTCTAATAACTGCAATAAAAGAAAACGGCGAAAAGAAAGCTACCGAACAAACTGGTCGTTCGGGCGCACTGCCTTGGCTGGGCGAGGGCTTTTACAAGACTTCGTTTACAGTGCCCAAGGGCGCAAAGCAAGCCACAATATATTTTGATGGCGCCATGGCTGAGCCACAGGTTTACGTTAATGGCAAGTTGGCTGGCTCATGGGCTTACGGCTACAACGCTTTTCGCATAGACATTACACCTTATTTAATTAAGGGCACTAACAATATCAGCGTCAGCCTGAAGAATCTTGAGGAAAGCAATCGCTGGTATCCTGGCGCAGGACTTTATCGCCCAGTGAAAATACAGTTCAGTGATGGCATAAGCATAGACCCTTGGGAAACATTCTTCCGCACCACCAGCATAAGTGGCAGCAAGGCAGAGGCAAAGGTCAGCACAAAGATTAGTGCTAAGAGACTTGACAAAAACGCTAAAATTGAAATTCTTTTGGTCGGTAAAGACGGAAGCATTTCATCAAAGACCAATGCAAAGCCAAAAGCTGACGGAACGGCAGAGGCAAAACTGCTGATTGACACCCCTAAACTGTGGAGCCCCGAAAGCCCTAACCTGTATCAACTGCAAATAAAGGTGACGAACAAAGGCAAACTGCTCAGCAGTTGGCAAACTAAAGTGGGCATTCGCATGGTGTCGGTTGACAAAAAGAATGGCTTTATGCTTAACGGCAAGAAGCGAAAGTTTAAGGGAGTTTGTCTGCATCATGACCTTGGTCCATTGGGTGCTGCCGTAAACAAGGCTGCACTGATTAGACAAGTGCGCATTATGAAAGAGATGGGCGCCGATGCCATTCGCACTTCTCACAATATGCCATCAACACTGCAGATGGAAGTGTGCGACTCTATGGGCATGATGGTCATGGCTGAGAGTTTTGACAACTGGAAGCAACCGAAAGTGAAGAACGGCTATGGCAGATTTTATGATGAGTGGTGGCGCAAAGATTTGCACAATCTGATAGTAAACCATCGCAACCACCCAAGCATCGTTATGTGGAGCATTGGCAACGAAATTCCGGAGCAATGGAAAACGGTGGGCGCTGAACGTGCAAGAGAAATGACTGAGTTCTGTCATAGTCTTGACTCTACGCGAACTGTTACCTGTGGTGCTGACCAGCCTGACGCTGATGTAAAGAGTGGTTTCTACGCAGCTATGGACGTGCCAGGCTTCAACTATCGTGTTAACAAATACGATTCTAACATTGACAAGTTGCCACAAGGCTTTTTGCGTGGCTCAGAAACGGCTTCAACCGTCAGCAGCAGAGGCGTTTACAAATTCCCAGCCAAGCCACTTGCCGGCAAGGCTTACGATGACGGGCAATGCTCTTCTTACGACCTTGAATATTGCTGGTGGAGTAATCTGCCCGATGAAGACTTCCGCATACAAGACGACCGTTCGTGGACGATTGGTCAGTTCGTGTGGACAGGCTTTGATTACTTGGGCGAGCCAACTCCTTACGATGCCTATTGGCCCAGTCGCAGCTCTTACTTTGGCATTTGCGACCTTGCTGGCTTGAAGAAAGACCGTTTCTATTTGTATCGCAGTGTTTGGAACAATCGCGAGCACACGCTCCACATATTGCCTCACTGGACGTGGCACGGGCGCGAGGGACAGGTGACGCCAGTTTTTGTTTACACTGACTATCCTTCGGCAGAGCTTTTCGTTAATGGCAAGAGTCAGGGCAGACTTTATAAAAACGACTCTACAAGTCTTGACCGTTATCGCTTACGCTGGAACAACGTAAAGTACGAGCCGGGCGAGATAAAGGTTGTGGCTTACGACGATTACGACAAGGCTGTCATGACAAAGTGCGTGCGTACGGCTGGCGAAGTGGCTAAACTGAAACTTGAGGCAGAGCCATACACTGCCAACGACGACCTTATATTTATAGACGTGACGGCTGTTGACAAGGACGGTAATCTTTGTCCTGACGCAGACTTTGAAGTGAAAGTGTCAACATCGGGCAGCACCCAGTTTAAGGGTATTTGCAATGGCGATGCCACTTCACTTGAGAGTTTCACCCTACCACACATGAAGCTGTTTCATGGCAAACTGGTGGTTGTAGTAAGTAAGCAGCAGGGCAAAGCCACGATTAAGGCAACGGCTGAAAAGGCTGTGGGCGAGGTTGCAGTCAACTGAGCCTGTGATTAAAAACAGTTGCGCCTAACACTAATTTTAGTTTAGCCTATAACTATTTTTAGTTGCGCCCGAAACTGTTTACAGAACACAGGGAAATGAACAAAAAAGAATTCATTTCCCTGTTTTTGTTTTATTCTTTATTTTCGTCAGCTTGCTGTTCTAAATGCCTGCGCCCCTTGTCAAATCGGCGCAAGATGAAGTTGAATGCCTCCAAGCCCACCAGCACAAGTCCAGTTACTACGGCTGCCAACACGTACATGCCACAACCGCAAGCCAAGCCAATGGCTGCCGTTACCCAAATGCTGGCTGCTGTAGTTAAGCCACGAACCATGTTCTTCTGAAAAATAATCGTGCCAGCACCGATAAAACCGATGCCCGAAACCACTTGCGCTGCTATTCGCGACACGTCAAGTCGGTGCTCTGTGCTGACTAAAGCGTCTTGAAAACCATAAGCCGAAATAATCATAAACAGAGCAGAGCCAAGCGCTACCAAGAAGTGTGTGCGAAAGCCTGCTGCCTTGTCACGATACTCGCGCTCCAATCCCACCGCACCGCCAAGCAATGCTGCCGCAACTATGCGCAAAATAAAGTCAAGTGTTTGTTGGTCTGTCATAGCTATTGTTTTTTTGTATTGTTTATTTTACCACTCGATAATGTTTCTTCGCGTACGCGCGCGAACAATAATTAAAGTGCCACCATTCTGTCCTCAATGGAGTAAATCCCGCATAGCGCATAACCTCACGCAGCAACTGGCGATTTTTTCTCGCCTTAGCCGACAGTTTGCCAGCCTCTACCAGCGATGACTCTTGGTCGATATGCGAAAGCGAACTCATGTGGTCAACCTTTGTGCCCATGGGAATGGTGTCGCCGTTGGCATCGCAAATGCTGATGTCAACCGCCAACCCATAGTTGTGAAGTCCACCACCATGGGCAGGATTACTAACATAAAAATATTTTGGCGTGTCCTTAACCTTGTCCCACATCTTTTGTTGTATCGACATCGGGCGACAAGCATCGTAAACTTTCAGGCTAAGGTCGGGGCGCAATTCTTTCAGCCGCTTCTGCGCTTTGGCAAGAGCCTTAGCAGCATTCGGGTGAAGAAAGGCTTGGCGCAAATCTTTATATAAAATGACTCCGCAAAAATTGTCTTTGCGAGCGTACATTAGCGAAACCTTTATCGAAGAGTCGTAATCGTGAACATTAACCATGCCCTGACGCTGCATGGAAAGGGCTGTATTGCCTTGTGGGCGCTCAGCCCATGCTGCAGTGGCAGCCAAAAGTAGTATTACAAGTAATCGTTTCATGTGGCAAAAATAGTTTTTTTTACAAATAATATGTACTTTATTGCGGTAAACAAATGTTAACCAAGTCTTAACAAAGTTTGTCACTATAGTAAAACTGCGCTTATTTTATTAAAAAGCGCTAAAATCATAAAGTTTTTATATGAATACTCTTGCACAAAACAATAAATAGATATACCTTTGCAGCGTCAAAAGGAAAGAAGTATGAATGACGCGAGTCAATAAAGCTTCATAAATTTCCTTGAGACACTACAAAATGACTTTTGTACTTACATAGTTTCATATAGAATGTATTGTTTAGGTTAGTAGTAATAAATTTAGGTTTTTAGTTATTAGTTAAGGTAAAACAAGATTGATTGTTTTTAGGACGATGGAAGTTGTGAAACTTCGATCGTTTCTTTTTTTATGCCTATTTTTAACCCCATTATTTTGTTTGAATGATAGTTTTCATTACTTTTGTGGCAAACAAAACTATTCTACGCAAAACAAAAGCAAGACTTAAACTATCTATACTAATGGCGGAAGAACTCACAGTTAAGGAATTAGAACAGGTGGTCGTCAGATTTTCTGGCGACTCGGGCGATGGCATGCAACTGGTTGGCAACATTTTCTCAACCATATCTGCCACTGAGGGCAACAGCATCTCCACCTTTCCCGATTACCCTGCCGACATAAGGGCGCCAAAGGGGTCGCTTACGGGTGTAAGTGGCTATCAAGTACATGTTGGCGATGATATTGTGTTGACTCCGGGCGACGAATGTGACGTGCTGGTGGCTATGAATGCAGCAGCACTGAAGACGCAATATAAATATTGTAAGAAGCAAGCCACTATAATCATCGACCGAGACAACTTTACCGAAGCTGATTTGCGCAAAGCCGATTTCAGCACGCCAAACTTCTTGGAAGAGTTGGGAATTGATGCCGACAGAGTGATAGACTGCCACATAACCACGCTGGTGAAAGAGTGTCTGAAAGAATCGGGGCTCGACCAGAAGACTATGCTGAAAACCAGAAACATGTTTGCCCTTGGCATTGTGTGCTGGCTGTTTAACCGAAAAAAGGCGTTGGTTCACGATTTTATATACCACAAATTTGCAGGAAAGCCACAACTTATTGAAAGCAATATAAAGGTGGTTAACGCTGGTTGGAACTATGGCATGAACACTCACGCCAGTGTGCCAGCCACTTACAGAATAGAGGCTCACCATCGTCGCCCAGGGCGATACATGGACATTACTGGCAACAAAGCCACTTCATACGGACTGATTGCAGCAGCTGAGAAGGCAGGACTGAAATTATACTTGGGCTCTTACCCCATAACGCCAGCCACCGATATTCTTAACGAGCTGTCAAAACACAAATCTTTAGGAGTAATAACCGTTCAGGCTGAAGACGAGATTGCTGCGGCTGCGTCGGCTGTTGGCGCATCGTTTGCAGGAGCTCTCGCTGTGACTTCCACCAGTGGCCCTGGCATTTGCTTAAAGTCTGAGGTTATAAACCTTGCCGTTATGGACGAGTTGCCACTGGTGGTAATAGACGTTCAGCGAGGTGGCCCCTCAACAGGCCTGCCCACTAAGGGCGAGCAGACAGACCTTTTGCAGGTGTTGTATGGCAGAAATGGCGAATCGCCAATGCCAGTAATTGCCCCAACCTCGCCAACAGATTGTTTCTCTGCTGCATATATGGCTTGCAAGATAGCGCTTGAACACGTCACGCCAGTGGTATTGCTGAGCGATGCTTACATTGCCAATGGCAGTGCTGCGTGGCTGTTGCCAAAGATTGAGGAACTGCCTGAGATAAAACCTCACTGCCCCACTGCCGAAATGTGTGGCAATTATTCGCCTTACATGAGAGACGAAAAGACTATGGCTCGCTATTGGGCAACGGCTGGCACTAAAGGCTTTGCACATATCTTGGGTGGACTTGAAAAGAGCAGCCAGACAGGTGAAATTTCAAACAATCCTGACAATCACAACCTTATGGTTAAGCTCAGGGCAGAGAAAGTTAATCGTATAGAAGTGCCCGATGTTAAGGTCGTGGGCGACGAGCAAGACGCACAACTGCTGATGGTTGGCTTTGGCGGAACTTACGGACATCTTTACTCCACAATGAAACTTATGCAGCAGCAAGGCTACAAGGTGGCTCTGGCTCACTTCAAATTCATAAATCCGCTGCCACAAAACACAGCACAAGTGCTGACAAAATATAAAAAGGTGGTGGTGGCCGAACAGAACATGGGACAGTTTGCCATGTATCTGCGCTCAAAAGTTGATGGCTTCTGCCCATATCAATATAACGAAGTTAAAGGCCAGCCATTTGTAATAAATAAATTGGCTGAGCGCTTCGCTGAAATAATTGACAAGGGATAAATCCGCATCGCAGCCCGCAGGGCGAGAATAACTCAAAACTCCTAATTCAAAAATGAGCATACAAGATTTCAAAAAAGGTCAACCAAGATGGTGCCCAGGCTGTGGCGACCACTCTTTTCTTGCTGCATTGCAAATGGCAATGGCAGAAATTGGTGTTGAGCCAGACAAAACTGCGGTTATCTCTGGCATTGGTTGCTCAAGCCGATTACCATATTACGTAAACACCTACGCCATGCAAACGGTTCATGGCAGAGCTGCCGCAATAGCCACTGGCGCAAAAGTAGTGAACCCCGAACTGACCATTTGGCAGATTAGTGGCGATGGCGACGGACTGGCTATCGGAGGCAACCACTTCATACATGCTATGAGGCGAAACATCGACCTGAATATGATTCTTCTGAACAACCGTATTTATGGACTAACCAAAGGACAATACTCACCCACCTCGCCCAGAGGTTTCGTTTCAAAGTCAAGTCCTTACGGAACAGTTGAAGACCCCTTCCGCCCTGCTGAATTGTGTTTCGGAGCAAGGGGCAGATTCTTCGCTCGTGCTGTGGCAAGCGACATGGCTGGTACCGTTGACATATTAAAGGCAGCCTATCACCATAAAGGAGCAGCCGTTTGCGAGATTTTGCAAAACTGCATGATTTTCAACAACGGAGCATACGAGCCAATATACACAAAAGAAGGGCGCGCAAAGAATGCCATATATGTAGAGCATGGCAAGCCCCTTGTCTTTGGCGAGAACCATGAATACGGCTTAATGCAAGAAGGGTTCGGGCTGAAAGTGGTGAAGATTGGCGAAAACGGCGTCACTCTTAGCGACATTCTCGTTCACGATGCCCACAAAGAGGACAACACCCTGCAACTGAAACTCGCCATGATGGACAATGAACATGGCTTCCCCGTTGCCCTTGGCGTAATCCGCGACGTCACTGCCCCCACCTACGACGACTGCGTAAACCAGCAAATAGAAGAGTTAAAACAAAAGAAGAATTTCCACAACTTCACCGAACTACTTGAAACAAACGAAATCTGGGAGGTAAAGTAAGTCAATTAAGAATTGTTGAAAACAAGTTATCTTACGTATAAAAACAATATCAGAAGAATTGTCAGATGATTCATCAAACCAATATTTAATAGGCTTGTCTTTATCAAATCGTACCATTACATAATTATCATCATTATATTCATTTCCATGAATTTGTCCACTAGTAATACCGATAAGTACATCGTATCCATATTTTTTCATCGAACTCACGTTAACTTTAAGAAGATTGTTATAGTTGGTAGTTTGACTTCCACTTATCAAGACGACAATGGAATTTTAATTCTAAATATCTTTGATTTCCTACTCAATGAAAACAGTCTTGAATTCTAATGAAAAAGCAGTAAACAAAAGACAGCGGGGCACTCCATTGGAGCACTCCGCTGTTTGTATTGCGCATGGCTAACGAGCCATGCAGTTTGCCTAATTACTCAGGCTTTTCAGCGTTTTCTTTCAGAGCGAGGTTATAGTCAGTCTCGTTCAATGGAACGTCCCAAGTCCACTTGTTTACGCCGTCAGCCTTGATTGTAACGGCAACAGCTGGGTGAGCGTTTCCGCCCTGAGCGAATGTGTGGCGAACAACGTCTTTGTTCCAACGCTTGAAGTCGCTCCAAGAGAAGCCTTCACCCCAGAGTTCCAACTCGCGATAGTCTTGTATTTCAGCCAAGAGTTCATCGCCTGTCTTCGTGCAGGTGTAGCCAGGGTTACGACCCGAGGTTGCGTTAAGCTCTACGAGAGAGTTTTGTGCGTCGGTAGTGTTGCCGAGATAGTAGTTAGCCTCTGCCTCGATAAGCACCATTTCGCTTGAGCGAATGAATGGAATGCTACCTATACCAGGAAGATCGGCTGCCCAGAACTTGAACTGTGCGTCAATGTAATATGCTTCAGCCAGATATGGAGCGCCAGCGCCCTGAGCGCCGTGAGTCTTTACGATAGAGTCAGCCACGTCGTGAATCTCTTCGCAGATGCTATCACTTGCGTCGCCAGCTCCAATTTCACCATAGGTGAAGTCAAATATCTGGTCGTCTGTAAGGTCAAGTCCTCTTTTTGCCAAACCTGCTTTTAGCTGGCTGTCGGTAAGGAACAAAGACTTACGGAAGTCAGTGTCAGGGATGCGGTTGATAAGTTCGCGACCAATGGTAGCGGTTCCGTTAGGTGAGTTGGTAGCGTAATATCCGTTACATGTTTCCTGAGTGTAGTAGCTCCAATACCATTTGTTCTCCTTCTCACTGTTGTAAGAGCCGAAAATCCATTCAGATGTAGGAGCGTTGAAACCTGCGGCGTAGTCCTCATTATCCATAAGTTCATAGCCAGCGCGAGCGAGTTTAGCCTCAGAGAGAGCCGTAGTATAGTCGTGCTTTGTGAGAGCGGCGCGAGCTTTTACGGCATGAGCCACGTTCTCGTTAGCTATATAGAACTCTTTTGCGCTACGCTCATAGTCAGAGCCTCTGAACAATGCGATAGCGTCGTCAAGATCTTTGTAAATCTGAGTGTAGGTCTCAGCGAGAGTAGAGTAAGGCATGTCGCCAGTTGACTCGTCAAGACGCAGAACCAAACCCTGAGATTTACCATCGTTGCTGTCTTCCCAACGATAGCAATAATAGTGAATCATCTTCTCAAAAGCGTAAGCGCGGAAAGTAAGCGCCGAAGCCTTGATGAAGTCACGCTCAGCCTGAGTACCGGTGGCGTTGTCTATATTAGCTATGATAGTGTTAGCCTGACCTACCAACTGGTAGTAATAGTACCAAGCGTAAGAATCATAAATAGAGTTTGTACGATTGTGGAATTCCTGTTTATGAAGTGGAGCCCAACCAGAAGCGTATGCGTTGTAGTTCCAGTTCTGACTTGGCATTTCCTCATACAGACGGATAATGTGGTCTTCACCAGCAAACTCATGATAATAGTGCTGTGTGGTCATTGTCTTTGCCAAACCGTTAAGCGCGCCAAAAGCGTTGTCGGTTGAAGACATTGCCCCCTCTGCGCTGACAGAATCCGTTGGCTTGGTGTCAAGATAGTCGCTTTCGCAAGCCGTCAATGCGGTAGCGCCAACGAGTACGGCACCCATAAATAATTTGTTTATATACTTATTCATCTTTATATTCTTTTGAAGTGATTAGAAGTTAACCGTCAAACCGAAGTTGAACACGCGAGCCGTAACGTAAGTATCGTCATAGCCACCAGAGAAACTATACTGTGGGTTCAAACCTTTGCGAGCGGTAACGGTGAGAAGGTTCTCAACGCCTGCGTTAACAGCTACGCCAGTAAGTCCGAGGTTGCTGATCAAGCTCTTTGGCAAGTCGTAAGTAAGCGATAGGTTCTTTACTACGAAGTAAGAAGCGCTTGTGAGCCAACGGTCGCTGACAGCGTTGTTGTCAGGGCTACGGTTGAAGTCTATAACAGGAGTACCGTTCTTGTCGATGCGGTTAGCTGAAGTTTCTGTCATGCCAGCTGGAGCAACTGTCCAAGACTTTGAAAGGTCTTTGTGGTTAGCTGAAGCTGAAGAAGCAGAGCTTGTTGACATCAATGTGCGGTAAGTACCATCGTTAACCTTTCCGCCGAGGCTGTATGTGAAGAGAGCCGTGAACGTGAGTCCCTTCCAAGAAAGGTTAGACGTGAATGAACCATAGTATGTAGGCAGAGCCGTTCCAGCCCAATCCTTCTTACCGTAAGTAGTCTTTGTGGTGTACTTTGTGCCGTTGATTTCAACGAGAGCGCCAGCTTGTTGAGCCTTTGCCTCCTGGTCAGGATCGAGCGTGTACAAAGAGTTACCCGTCAATTGGTCAACACCCTCAAAGTGGTATGTGTAGAACTCATAAGCGTCGTGACCTTCAGAGTAGTTCTGCATGCCGTGAAGAATGTCCT
>CAZPNJ010000020.1:15027-15278 GCA_964587765.1 uncultured Prevotella sp. | reverse complement strand
GCATAGTGTTCAGTTCAAGAGGAAACACTGTTTTGTTGTCAACGAGCGATTTGTCAACCACTTGCTCGCTCTTAGTGTCCCATGCCCAAACCTTTGCTCGTCCGAGTGGTGGCTCGCCTGTTTCGGTTGGCTTATACTCGTCAATCTCTGGCAACAGCAAAGGCAGTGCCGACTCTGGTAACATATATGGAATTTCATCTTTATAGTAAACTGGGAAAGGTTCGCCCCAATATCTCTGGCGAGAGAATATA
>CAZPNJ010000020.1:0-15017 GCA_964587765.1 uncultured Prevotella sp. | reverse complement strand
CGGAAGTTTACTTTCACTTTGCCAATGCCCTCGTCGCTTACAAACTGCTTTGTCTTAGCGATTGCTTCCTTAACCGTTAGTCCGTTAAGTTGCAACTTGGCGTCAACACCTGCGGCAGGGCTGTTCATTACAATGCCTTCCTTAGCGTCAACAGAGTGTTCGCTTACGTCAGCGCCCTCTATCAGAGGTGTAATCTTAAAGCCAAACTTCTTAGCGAAATCGTAGTCGCGGCTGTCGTGAGCAGGAACGCCCATAACAGCGCCAGTGCCATAACCAGCCAAAACATAGTCAGCTACCCAAACCGGTATTTCATCGCCGGTGAATGGGTTTATGGCATAGCTGCCGGTGAATACGCCCGTCTTCTCTTGGTTAGACATTCGGTCGAGTTCAGTGCGCTTTTTTGTGGCTTCAACGTAAGCCTTGACTGCCTCTGCCTGTTCTTTCGTGGTGAGCAAGTCAACGTATTCGCTCTCTGGCGCGAGCACCATAAACGAAACGCCGAAAACGGTGTCGGCTCTGGTGGTAAACACCGTAACCGTCTGCTCAGAGTCTTTAATATGGAATTGTATTTCAGCTCCCTCAGAACGTCCTATCCAGTTGCGCTGAGTCTCTTTCAGCGAGTCTGTCCAGTCAACTTTGTCCAATCCGTCGAGCAGTCTCTGAGCGTAAGCGCTCACACGCAAGCACCATTGCTTCATCTTTCGCTGCACTACGGGATAGCCGCCACGCACACTCAGTCCGTCAACAACCTCGTCGTTAGCTAAAACGGTGCCCAGTCCGGCGCACCAGTTCACCATCGTTTCGCCTAGATAGGCTATGCGATAGTTCATAAGCGTTTGCTGTTGCTCTTTCTCGCCCATGGCGTTCCACTCAGCCGCCGTAAACGTCAAGTCTTCGCTTTGAGCGGCGTTAAGTCCCTCAGTACCCTTGGCGCTAAATTGCTCTATAAGTTTCGTTATGGGCTGGGCTTTCTTCAAGTCGTTGTCGTAGTAAGACTCAAACATCAGTTTAAACGCCCATTGCGTCCACTTGTAATAGCCAGGGTCACATGTGCGCACCTCTCTGTCCCAGTCAAACGAGAAACCAATCTTGTCTAACTGTTCGCGATAGTGGTCAATGTTTGCGAAGGTAGTTTTCTCAGGGTGTTGTCCGGTCTTTATGGCGTACTGTTCAGCTGGTAGTCCGTAAGCGTCGTAGCCCATAGGGTTTAACACGTTAAAGCCCTGCTGACGCTTGTAGCGAGCGAAAATGTCGCTTGCGATGTAGCCTAAGGGGTGACCTACGTGCAGTCCCGCACCCGATGGGTAAGGGAACATGTTCAGTACATAATATTTCTTTTTGCTTTTGTCTTCGGTAACCTTGTAAGTCTTGTCCTGGGCCCACTTGCGTTGCCATTTCTGCTCAATCTCGCTGAAATTGTATTCCATATATTTATTGGTTTGTTGATTCTTTATTTTATAGTAATGCGAAGCATTTCTCGCTTAGACGATGCAAAGATACAAATTTAATTGGGAGTACTCCGACCGGGAATCGAAACCGGATCAAAGGTTTAGGAAACCTCGGTTCTATACATTGAACTATCAGAGCGTAACAAACTGAGTTGCAAAGATACAAGATTTTGAAGAGTGTGCAAAGACTCTCAGTTGTTTTTTGTAATTTTGCAGCGCAAAAAGGAAATACAAGACATTTATGAAGAAGTTATATATTGAAACGTACGGCTGCCAGATGAATGTGGCAGACTCTGAGGTAATAGCCTCTGTAATGAAAATGGCGGGCTACGACCCTACCGACAACGAGGAGGAGGCTGATGCAATATTCCTTAACACTTGTTCGGTGCGCCAAAACGCAGAAGATAAGATTTGCAACCGTCTTGACACGCTCAACGCACTGCGCAAGCACGGACGCAAGCTGATACTTGGCGTTATGGGTTGCATGGCAGAGCGAGTAAAGGACGACTTGATAGAAAATCATCATGCCGACCTTGTGGCTGGCCCTGACGCTTACCTTTCGCTGCCCGACCTGATAGCACAGGTTGAGGTTGGAGGTAAATCGATGAACATAGAGCTTTCTACCACTGAGACATATCGTGATATTGTTCCCACAAGAGTGGCAGGCAACAGAATAAGCGGCTTCGTAAGCATTATGCGTGGTTGCAATAACTTCTGCCATTACTGCATTGTTCCTTACACACGTGGTCGTGAGCGCTCTCGCGACGTGGAGAGCATACTTACCGAAGTGCGCGATTTGCGTGACCGAGGCTACAAAGAGGTGACGCTGCTCGGACAGAACGTAAACTCTTATAAATTCAATGAGGTTGGCTTCCCTGAACTGTTGCGCCGTGTGGCTGAAACCGCACCAGAAATGCGTGTGCGCTTTACCACTTCCCACCCTAAAGATATGAGCGACGAAACCCTGCGTGTTATAGCAGAGGTGCCAAACGTGTGCAAACACATTCACCTGCCGGTGCAGAGCGGAAGCGACAAGATTTTGAAACTGATGAACCGCAAATACACTCGCGAGTGGTACATGGACCGTGTAAATGCAATTCGTCGTATTATACCTGACTGTGGACTTTCAACAGATATCTTCGTGGGTTACCACGACGAAACGGAAGAAGACCACCAGCTTTCGCTTTCGCTTATGAAAGAAGTGGGCTACGACTCGGCTTTCATGTTCAAATACTCTGAGCGTCCCGGCACTTTCGCTTCAAAGCATTTGCCCGACAACATTGACGAGGCAACAAAGATTAGCCGACTGAACGAACTGATACATTTGCAGACTGAGCTGTCGGCAGCGGCTAACAAGCGCGATGAGAGCAAGACGTTTGAAATACTTGTTGAGGGCTTTTCAAAACGTTCGCGCGAGCAACTCTGCGGTCGCACAGAGCAGAACAAAATGGTAGTCTTCGACAAAGGCAACCATCACGTTGGCGAATTCGTAAAGGTTAAGATTACGGGCTCTACGTCAGCAACCCTCTTTGGCGAGGAAGTGGCAGAGTAACCTGCATAAGTTCAGTAACGAAGGAAAAAACTTCGGTAACGAAAGAAAATAATGTAACAGAAATATAAAAACATAAACTCATAATGAAAAAACTAAAAAACATTATGCCAGTGGCCGCTGCCTTGGCACTACTTACCTTAGCGTCGTGCGCTAACAAGTCGTTTACTATTAAGGGCGAAATTGCCGACGCAAAAGACTCGACTTTGTTTCTTGAGAACCTGAGTCTTGACGGACCGGTTAAGGTTGACTCCGTAAAACTGTCTGAAGACGGTCAGTTCGAGTTTTCGGCTGCTGCCAGTGACGCTCCAGAATTTTATCGCTTGCGCATAGCCGGCCAGATTATCAATATCGCCATTGATTCAACTGAGGAAGTAACCGTTAAGGCTTCCTATCCAACCATGTCGGCTAAGTACGACGTGGAAGGCTCGGACGATAACCTAACTATTCGCGAGTTGGCATATAAGCAAATCGCATTGCAGGCGGCTATCAATTCAATAGTTAATGCCCCGACTTTAGGCGTCGATGCAGTGAAAGACAGTGTGGCAAAGGTTGTCTTTGCATACAAGGCCGATATAAAGAGCAACTATATCTTCCGCGCACCGATGAAGGCATCGTCTTATTTCGCATTGTTCCAGACTTATCGCCTCGGCTACACCGAAATGCTCGTGTTCAACCCCCAAACCAGTGCTGACGACGTAAAGGTCTTTGCCGCAGTAGCCACCAGTTGGGATACAAATTATCCCAAAGCCCTTCGTGGTCAGAACCTGCATAACATCGCATTGGAAGGCATGAAGAACGTGCGCATTATCCGTGCGCAAATGTCGCAGAATATAGACCCAAGCAAAGTGGTAGAGTCGGGCATTATCGATATTAACCTGACCGACAACCACGGGCAGTTGCGCCGTTTGTCAAGCCTAAAGGGAAAGGTTGTGCTGCTCGACTTCCACGCCTTCTCAAGCAATGGAAGCACACAGCGCATTATGCAGCTTCGCGAGTTGTATAATAAGTATCACGCTGCGGGCCTTGAGATATACCAAGTCGCACTTGACGGCGACGAGCACTTCTGGAAGCAGCAAGTCGCTGCGTTGCCGTGGGTAAACGTACGCGACGCAGAGGGCGTTTCGGCTTCAGAGTATAACGTACAGCAGTTGCCTACGTTCTTCCTAATAAGCAAAGACAACGTCCTTTACAAGCGTGACGCGCAGATAAAGGACCTTGACCAGGAAATAAAATCCCTTCTATAATTAACGAACAACAATTATGAACAAATTTATCTTTTCGCTGCTGCTGTCGCTGATGGCGACGGGCAGTCAGGCAACCTCTTTCCCTTTTGTTGCCAAGAAAGACTCTGTGGTAAAGCTCGACTCAACCAAAACCGTTAAGAAAAGCGCCGCAAAGGACACCGTCAGCAAGAAGAAAGAGACCGAGTATGAAAAACTGGTGAAGAAAGGAGGCTTCTCAAAGGAAGGACTTTTCACCGTTCGCCATATAAAAGACAAATGGTACTTTGAGGTGCCTGACTCGCTGCTCGGTCGCCTGCTTTTGGTTGTCACCCGTTTTGACGCCGTGCCTCAGGGTTTCAAGCTCATGAGCGGCGAAGAGGTAAATCGCAGTTGCGTATATTTTGAACAGTACAACCCATCAACCATATTCCTGCGCGAATACGTAAGAACGCAGCTCGCCGATGAACATGACAACATAGCCGATGCGCTCAGTCACAACACCATAGACCCTATAGTCTATAAGTTTGACGTGATAGGACGCAACACTAAGGGCGACGCTCAGCTAATTGAGGTAAGCCGACTTTTATTGAGCGACAACAAGATTACCAGCTTTTCGCAAAGCGACAAGAGCGTGGTCAAAGTCACTTCGCTCGCCTCTGACCGCACGTTTATCGACACAATACAAACATTCCCTATCAATATAGAGATAAAGACATTGCGCACCTACAGCGCCACGAAAACCTCGGCGGTGCCAGCTACTGCGGGTGGCTCTGTAACCCTGGCGCTTAACACAAGTATGGTGGTGCTGCCAAAGAACCCTATGCGCCCCCGATTCGCTGACGAGCGCGTGGGCTACTTCCAAAGCCGCATGACGCTGTTCTCTGACAGCCAACAGATAACCGAGCACGAGGGAATAGTAGGTCGCTATCGCCTTGAACCGAAGGACGAGAAGGCTTATCTGCGTGGAAAGCTAACCGAGCCCAAGAAGCAGATTGTTTACTATATTGACCCCGCAACGCCTAAAAAGTGGGTGCCTTATCTTAAAGCCGGCATAAACGACTGGAACGTAGCCTTCGAGGCGGCGGGCTTCAAAAACGCAATCGTCGCAAAGGAGTGGCCGCCTAAGGACACTACCGCCAGCCTTGAAGACGCCCACTACTGCGTGTTGCGTTACTTGCCGTCAGAAACCGAAAACGCCTACGGTCCGCGCATAGTTGACCCACGCAGCGGCGAGATTATAGAGAGCCACATCTGCTGGTATCATAACGTTATGAACTTGTTGAAGTGCTGGTACATGGTTCAGTGCGGTGCTGTTGACAAGGAAGCGCGCACCATGCGGTTCAGCGACAAACTTATGGGCTCTCTCATTCGCTTCGTTTCCTCTCACGAGGTAGGCCACACACTGGGTCTGCGCCATAACATGGTGGCAAGCAGTGCCACGCCTGTTGAAAAACTTCGTGACAAGAAGTGGCTTTCTGAGCATGGCCACACGGCTTCAATCATGGACTATGCCCGCTTCAACTACGTTGGTCAGCCCGAAGACGGACTTACGCAGCGTGAACTTTTCCCACGCATAAACGACTACGACAAGTGGGCTATCAAGTGGGGCTACCAGTGGCGCCCTGAGTTCAAGAACGAGTATCAGGAAAAGAAGGCTTTGCGCAGTGAGGTGACAAAGGTGCTCAGCGCCAATCCCCGACTACGCTATTTGGGCGATGAGGGCAGAGGACAAGACCCACGTTCGCAAACTGAAGACCTTGGCGACAATAGCATGAAAGCCAGCACTTATGGCGTTAAGAACCTGAAGCGAGTGATGAGTAACATCGTTTCGTGGACGGCTCAACCCGACGGACAGACCGATGACCTTGAAAACATTTACTCGTCGGCTCGCTCGCAGTTCATGCGTTACGTTCATCACGTGCAGCGAAACATCGCTGGCCGCTACACTAACAACTGGCCCACGGATAAGGTTACGCAAGAAGTTCCAAAAGCTCGCCAGCAGGAGGCTATACAGTGGCTCGCCGACAACCTGTTCACGGCGCCTTTGTGGCTTTACCCAAGCGCCGTTACTGACAAGATACGCGTCAATGCCGCCAGCGAGATACAAAACCATCAGTCTGCGGCAGTGGCGTTCCTGCTGTCACCTCTCACCATCAGCCGCATACAGGACGGCAATCTTTTGTCAGCCGCTGACTACACCACCGATGAGTATCTGCGCGACGTTTTCAACGCTGTGTGGAAACCTCTCGACGCTAAGGACGAGCGTGTGAACGAGTATCGCCGCCGCACCGAAAACGCTTATCTGTCGCAGCTGAAGCTTATGCTCCTGCCACCGGCTGCCGAGAAGAGTTCACAGATATTGGCGCAAAACGACAACGTGAGCGCTTACCTCGTTGACCACCTCGACCGTATAGAGCAGTTCGCTAAGGCGCAGAAGTCAACGGGCATTAACGCCCTGCACTATAAGGCAGTGCTGCGCAAGATAGCGCAAATACGCAAAAAACTTGAAGAGTAAAGCGAGTTAATCGGTGATTAAACGCCGTTTAATCACCGATTAACCACTGCTTTATTTCTGCAATCCCTATACCTTAATATCGCAAATCCCCATTTTTTTTGTCTAATACCTTATTGTAAAATCCCCCAATTTCGGCTTAAATTTCCCCCTTTGCGCAATATGAAAAAAACGGTTGCGTAAAATGAACTTTTTCAAAGCGTTCGGAAACCTTTCGCGTAGGGCGATTTGAGCACTTTTTCAAGGTGACTTCTAAAATTCCCTCAGCTGACAGAAATAATTCCCCCAGTTGACAGAAATAATTCCCTCAGTTGACAGAAATAATTCTCCCAGCTGAGAGAATTTTTCCTCTCTACTGAGAGAGTTTACAAAGTGGCGCAAGAAAACAGTTTAGTTAGCCTAAGTAAAAACATAAAAACACGCAAGCGAATCACTTCGCCTGCGCATTAACTAAAAACCATTTTGTTTTTGAAAAAAATTAAATTTAAATATTACTGTTACATTTTTTCGTGTAATGTAATACGTTTAATAAAATTCTTTTTTTATAATTACTATAAACCAATTCTTTGCTTCAGCCATCACGGCCTTTTAGTGCTGCAAATATAGCCATTTAATTCGGTAATCGCTGAGTTTTGTCTCAGAAATTGCGAATTATTTTACTTTCCATTCCAAAATTCCGCCTGACTCGCCCTTGCGAAGCTTTGCGACTATCTTCAGAGCCGTGGTAGTAACCGGCGTAAAGTTGACGCTGTTGTAGCAATCTTTCGCTGTGCCGTAGGCGTCGAGGGCGTTCACTTCGCGCCATTCGTCGCCAGCCTTGTAAAAAAGTCGCCAACTCTCTGGCGTGCGATAGTTGCCGTCGTAGTGGTCGAAGTCGAGCCAGTAAACAAGTACGTTGTTAACGGTTTGCGCCTTGTCGAAGTCGTAAGAGACAGACTCTTCGGTGCCCTGTTTGAGCCACCAGTAATGGTAAGGCTTTGAAGTGTCAGACGAGCGCCGAGGCTCCCACTGGTCGTTAACGCCCCAAGCCTCTCCCTGCACGGCTGCCGTTTCGGGGGCGTCCTTTTGAATGGCGCTTTGGTAATAGAGCGAGCGCGCACGTGAAGCGATTGTCGGCAGTGGCTTAGCCGTGGCGTATTGCAAAGACGACGGAATCCACACCGCCATTTCATCCGCACCGCGATTTTGCCATACCGAATAGGGGATAGCCGTTATCTGAACCGTGTTTACCGTGCCGTCATGTTCAATCTGCTGCCCTGTGGTGTGCAGTTCCACTATTCCGCCGAGTTTGTTGGCATTGTATTGGGCTGTGAACTGTGCGCTTTTTACGATTGCTTTGTTAAACACGCAACTGTCGTTCTGGTCAACGCCCTCTATGCAATACACTATTGGGCCTCGGCTTATGGCAAGTTTGCCGTGGTCGTCTTCAACGGCATCGTTGGCGCTTATGCGGCGCACCGTCATCGGCAGTTCAAGCAACACCTTGTCGCCACTGCGCCAGCGGCGGTTTATCACTGCGTAGCCGTTATGACACTCTGCCTTGTAGGCAGTGCCGTTCACCTTTATTATATATGGCGCTGGTTGGTCAGTGAAGTCGTACAAATCAGTATCCACCGGTCGGTTCTTTGCCCACGACGGTATGCGCAGTCGCAGTGCGAACGTTTTGCTATGGCGTGGGCTGACGCTAATCTCTACCATGCCCTGCCACGGGTATTGCGTAGTCTGGGTAAGTTCCACACGGTTGCCGTCGGCATTTATCGTTGCCGTGCCCTGTATGTATAGGTTCACGAAAATGTCGCTGCCCTGAGTGGCATACATATATTGCGGCACTGACGAGATGAAGCGCGTTATGTTGCCCGGACAGCAGGCGCAACCAAACCAACGCTGGCGCTCGTGCTGACCCATCGACTCAAGCGGGTTGTCGTAAAAGAAATGGTCGCCCGAAAGAGACACTCCCGATATCACGCCGTTATACATCGCACGCTCGTAAACATCGACGTACTTAGCCTCGCCCGTGGCAAGAAACATACGATAATTCCAATACACGTTGGCTATGGCGGCGCACGTTTCGGCGTAGGCTGTCATATTGTTCAGTTCGTAGTCAGGTCCGAAGCCCTCGCCCTGCGCACGGCTGCCTATTCCGCCCGTGATATAGAGCTTCTTTGCCGCCATGCTGTGCCACAACCGTTCAAGTGCGTGGAAGTAAGCGGTGTCGTGGGTTAACGCCGCCACGTCGGCTACGCCACTGAACAGATAGCCTGCCCTGACGGCGTGACCTACAATCTCAGTCTGGGTTAATATGGGTCGGTGATCCTGACTATACGCACTTAGCTTGTGACCGTCGGTGCCGCGCCCCGTCTCCTCAACGAAATACTTAGCCGTTGTGAGGTATTGGCGGTTGCCTGTGACTTTATATAGTTTGCAAAGCGCCATTTCAACGATAGGGTGGCCTGAGGGTCGGTGTATCTGACCCGCCCCGCTGCCGAAGGTCTTACACACGAGATTGGCATTGCGTATGGCTACATCAAGAAGCGAGCGCTTGCCCGTTGCCCTGTAGTGAGCCACGGCAGCCTCAATGAGATGACCTGAGTTGTATAGCTCGTGGCTGTTAATCTTGTCCCACTTGTGAGTGCCCCACCAGCCCGAAAGGCGCGTGCAGCGATTGGTTACGCAGGTGGTAAGGTAGCCGTCGGGCTCCTGTGCCGCCGCGATTATGGCGATTACGCTGTCGAGATAATGGTCTAACCGAGCGTCGTAATGCACGGCAAGCGAGTAACTTGCCCCCTCAATGACTTTGTATGGGTCGGTATCGTCAAACGAGAAGTCGCCCCTGTGCTCGCCCTTTTTCAGTCCTGCCGCAATGGCGAAGTTGTCGAAGCGACCGTTGCGCTCGCACTCGCTGAAGGCTGATGGAATGGATACTGTGCGGTTTGCCTCCATACGGGGCAACCAAAAATTGTCGGTAAGGTGCACCTGTGTGAAGGCTACCTCTTTAATCTGTCGCACCTTGTCGGCGGCGTTTGCGCCAAGCGCAAGCAAAAGGGCGCAGGCGGTAAGGATAGTTGTTTTGCTCATAGATGTTTAGGTGGCGGCACTGGTTGCGCCGCCAATGTAGAGTGCAAAGTAAATGTTTTTTTCGCAAATATTGAAATGTTAAGCACGGTTTTGTTTTGCAGAGCCTGAGTAAATGCGTAACTTTGCGCAAGCAATAAAAAAATCGATACAACCATAAACAATTAAGATGAAAAAGATAATAATGTCTTTGGCTGCGCTTTGGGCAATCGGTGCCAGTGCGCAGAATATCAGTTCGAAGGCGGGCTATCCTATTACGCCTGTGCCGTTTACATCCGTTAAAGTGTATGAGAACTCGTTTTGGGGTCAGCGACTCGAGGCTTCAAGAAAGGTGACCATACCATTGGCGTTCAGCAAGTGCGAGAGCGAGGGCAGGTATGTGAACTTCATGAATGCGGCTCACCCGTCGAGCAAGTACAAGGTGGGCGGTTTCTCGTTTGACGATACCGACGTATATAAGACCATAGAGGGAGCGAGTTACATACTGCAAACATATCCCGACGATAAGTTGAAGGCTTACATTGACTCGGTGCTCGACATCGTAGCCGGTGCGCAAGAGCCTGACGGTTATCTATACACCGCCCGCACGCAAAACCCTGAGCACCCGCACAACTGGTCGGGATCGAAGCGATGGGTTAAGGAAGAGGACCTAAGCCATGAACTGTACTGTTTGGGTCACATGGTAGATGCCGCCTGTGCGCATTACCAGGCAACGGGCAGTGATAAGTTTTTGAACATAGCTCGCAGATATGCCGACTGCGTAGTGCGTGAGGTAGGACCGCGAGCCGGACAGGCGTGCGTGGTGCCCGGTCACCAGATTGCCGAAATGGCGCTGGCTAAGTTGTACGTTGTCACGGGCGAGAAGAAATATCTTGATGAGGCTAAGTTCCTGCTCGACTATCGTGGCAAAACGCAAATCAAAAATCAATACAGCCAAAGCCATAAGCCGGTGGTTGACCAGAGCGAAGCAGTGGGCCATGCCGTGCGTGCGGCTTATATGTATGCCGGTATGGCTGATGTCGCGGCGCTTACGGGCGACACTGCTTTCATCAACGCAATAGACCGCATTTGGGGCAATATCGTGGAAAAGAAACTGTATATCACAGGTGGCATAGGCGCTACGAGCAATGGCGAGGCTTTCGGTAAGAATTATTATCTGCCCAATATGAGTGCTTATTGCGAAACGTGTGCCGCAATAGGCAATGTGTATGTAAACTATCGTATGTTCCTGTTGCACGGACTGGCTAAGTATTTTGACGTGTTGGAGCGTACGCTTTACAATGGATTGATTAGCGGCGTGAGCCTCGATGGTGGCGGATTCTTCTATCCTAATCCACTGGAGTCGATGGGTCAGCATCAGCGTCAGCCGTGGTTTGGCTGCGCTTGTTGTCCAAGCAACATCTGTAGGTTTATACCTTCGCTGCCCGGCTATGTTTATGCGGTTAAGGACCGTGCGCTTTACGTAAACCTGTTCCTCGCAAGCAACTCAAAGGTAATGGTTGGCGGCAAGGAAGTGGCTCTGAAGCAGCAGACCGAGTATCCATGGAACGGCGACATAGCATTGACGATTGAAAAGAACCGCGCCGGCAAGTTCTGCCTGAAGGTTCGCATACCGGGTTGGGTGCGCGGACAGGTAGTGCCGTCAGACCTTTACGCTTACGCCGATGGCAAACGCTTAGGTTACGGCATCACGGTCAACGGCAAGCAAATAGACGCAAAGGTTGGCGCTGATGGCTATGTTGACATAAACCGCAAGTGGAAGAAGGGCGACCGTGTGCAGATTCACTTCGACATGGTGCCTCGCATAGTTCGTGCCAACAACAGGGTTGAGGCTGACCGTGGTCAGATTTCAGTAGAGTGCGGACCGATGGTATATTGCGCCGAGTGGAAGGACAACGACTTCAACATAATGAACGTGTTGATTAACCGTGCGCCTGAGTTCACTACCGCATCAAAGAAGATGCAGATTAAGGGCGTGGACTATCCGCTGACTGAGATTTCAACCAAGGCTCAGACTCTGGGTTATGACGATAACGGACGCTTGCAAACACGAGACGTGAAGCTGAACCTGATACCTTACTACGCATGGTGTCACCGTGGCAGCGGCAACATGAAGATATGGCTGCCGCAAGACCTTCAGGCGGCTAAGGCGGCTGCAAAGCCAAGCGTAGCCACGTTGAGTAAGATTGATGCCTCAACTATAACGCCTTCGCTATCGGCTGTTAACGATGGGCTTGTGCCTGCTGACGAGAACGACCGCTCGCAGCCTTACTTCAACTGGTGGCCCGGAAAGGGGGGCGAGCAGTGGATAACATATACCTTTGCAAAGGAAGAAACCATTGGCAGCACTACGGTTTACTGGTTTGACGACCAGCCTTGGGGCGGTTGCAAAGTGCCTGAGAGTTGGCAACTGCAATATAAAGACGCTCAGGGTAAATGGCAGCCGGTAAGCGGCGTTGACGCTTATCCTACGAAACTGGGCATGGCTTGTACGGCTAACTTTACGCCGGTGAAGACGAGCGCCGTGAAACTGGTAGTGCGACAGCCAAAAGACTTTTCTTGCGGCGTGTTTGAGTGGAGTGTGAAATAAAATGGCTAACTTCGCAGCCCGAATACACATATTATATATAATGAGTAAGAAAGTTATTATAACCGTTTTGACGATAGCCGCTATGGCAGTGGCGTTTCTCGGCATACGGGGCTGCAAATCAATGGGTAGCGCACAGGACGGCACGGCTGAGGCTGAGATAGACTCTGCCGTAGGTCCGCAGTTTAATGCCGACAGTGCCTTCATGTTTGTAAAGGAGCAGTGCGATTTCGGACCAAGAACGATGAACTCCACAGCCCACGATAAGTGTGCGCAGTGGATAATAGACAAGTTTCAGCAGTATGGTTGCAAGGTGCGCAGTCAGAAAGTGGCGCTGAAGGGCTACGATGGTACAATGCTTAACAACAATAATATAATGGCAAGCTATCGCCCTGAGCTGACCACGAGAATTATGCTGTGCGCCCATTGGGACAGCCGTCCGTGGGCCGACAATGACCCTGACAGCGCAAACTGGTACACGCCCGTGATGGCTGCCAACGACGGTGCGTCGGGCATTGCAGTGATGATAGAAATAGCACGGTTGCTGCAAAACGATACCACGCTTGGCATAGGTGTTGACTTCGTTTGCCTTGACGCTGAGGACTGGGGCGTGCCGCAGTGGGCCGACGTTGAGGACGACGGTAACTCGTGGGCGCTGGGCTCGCAATATTTTTCGGCTAACCTGCCCGAAGGCTATGAGGCTCGCTTCGGAATACTTCTGGACATGGTAGGTGGACAGGGTGCACGATTCTATCGTGAGGGACTATCCAAAGAATATGCGCCGCAAGTGGTTGAAAAAGTGTGGCGCGCCGCTCGCAGCGTCGGCTACGGCTCGATGTTCCCTGAGGCAGACGGCGGAATGATAACCGACGACCATGTGCCTTTGAACAGAGTGGCTAAGATACCGACGATTGACGTTATTCCATATTATCCGGATTGCAGCCAAAGTTCGTTTGGACCGACATGGCATACCATTAGCGACGACGTGCAACACATAGACCCGGCTACGCTGAAAGCGGTGGGTCAGACTATGATTCAGGTTATTTACTCAGAGAAATAAGGCTTGATATGGAACACTTGCCCAACGACCCGCACATGCTGGTTTCAGCCATAAACTTTCTGCTGAGAGACGAGATTTACACCAGTCTTGACAAGATATGCTATG
Organism: uncultured Prevotella sp.; assembly: GCA_964587765.1. GTDB lineage: Bacteria > Bacteroidota > Bacteroidia > Bacteroidales > Bacteroidaceae > Prevotella. Next base: position 1,458 of record CAZPNJ010000020.1, on the reverse strand, counting down.
ACTATAACATAGAGCGCAAAGCGCTGGAAGAGAAACTCGGAAAGGCAGGGTATGAGTATAACGAGCAACAGAAAAAGTTCTGGTAAGCGGTACACATTATTATATATAGTGATTACACCTTAATTATATATAGGGACTATAATAATAAACCAAGTGATTACAATCGACGGAATAGAGACGGCATATTGCTTCTTTCACCAGAAGTGGCAGGTGTATAAGCGCTCGGCGATAGAACAGCAGCGTGAAGATATTGAGTACGCAATAGCTGACTACGTGGAGTGTATGGACAGAGACTTGTATCGGAACTTAGCCGATGGCAAAAGCGACTTCCTGCTGAGCCATGCGGCATTTGAGGAGGATATGCGCTCGGCATTATCGAAACTGACCGCTATGCAAACCATTAAATAACAAAAAGCCACCCTTTGAGGTGGCTTTTTTGTATGGGAAAGGTAGGTGAAATAAGCCGACGGCCTACTTTACCTCAGGGAATAAGCCAAACATTTTGGCGTTAATCATATCGGCAACCTTCTCAAAGTCTTTGGGGTTGTCGCCGAACTTTATTTCGTCGCCGTTAACGATTATAAGGTTACCCTTATAGTCTTTTATCCAATCTTCGTAGCGTTTGTTAAGTCCCTCAAGATAGTCAATGCGCATGGTTTGCTCGTAGTCGCGCCCGCGCTTCTGTATCTGGTCAACGAGGGTTGGTATTGAGTCGCGAATGTAAATCATAAGGTCGGGCAACTTAACCAAAGACATCATCAGAGAGAACAGTTCTGAATAGTTTTGGAAATCGCGGTCGCTCATAAGCCCTTGTCCGTGAAGGTTGGGAGCGAATATGCAGGCATCTTCAAAGATTGTGCGGTCCTGAACTATCCATTCCTTTGACTTAGAGATTTCAACCACTTCCTTAAATCGCTTGCTAAGGAAGTAAACCTGAAGATTAAACGACCAGCGGCTCATGTCGGCGTAGAAGTCTTCGAGGTAAGGATTGTTGTCAACTGGCTCGAAGCGAGGCGACCAATTATAATGCTTGGCAAGTAACTTTGTTAATGTGGTCTTGCCACTGCCTATGTTTCCTGCTATTGCTATGTGCATATCTTTATAGTTTATGAGTTGTCAATTAGTGATTAGCGGTGTTTGAGAACAGGCCAAACAGTTCGGCGTCTATTCTATCGATGATGGCGGAGAGGTCCTTGCCGTTGTTTTTGAAGTCCTTGCCCTCAGTGTCGATGGTAATGACTTTGCCCTTGTATTTGTTCAATATGAAGTCTTCATATCTTTCGTTGAGATTGGAAAGATAGTCGATAGGCATATCTTGTTCGTAACCTCTGCCACGCTTTTGTATGTTCGCTACAAGATGTGGGATGGAGGCACGCACAGAAATCATAAGGTCAGGATATTTCACACCGGAGGTCATCTGGTCGCACAGCTCCATGTAGGTGTCAAAGTCTCGGTCGG
>CAZPNJ010000019.1:10188-15442 GCA_964587765.1 uncultured Prevotella sp. | reverse complement strand
TATCACCTTGCGGTAAGAACCAACGTGGTTGTCCTTTACGGGAACTGCTGGCGGCTGCTGGTCAACGTGTCCTCGCCAAGCGAAGCCACTGTTTACATACTCAGGGTCGCCAAAGCCATTAAGCTCCCACATGCCAGGTATTTCCATACGACTCCAGTTAGAGTCATCGAGGTCAGTCTTATAGAAATCAGTGGGGCGCTGATCAGCGTTTTCCACCCACTTAAACTTCCACACGCCCTCAAGCGAGAGATAGTTAGCCGACTGCTTCATGTCGAAGGTCATTGCCTTGTCTCTCGATTCAAATGAGAAGAAGTTGGTATGTAAAGGAAATCTGTTCACTTCGTTCACCTGCATATCGTGCCACTCGGTAAACGTGGGTTGGGTTTCTGCCTTTACGGGCATTAGGTTGGAACTCATGGCAAAAAGTCCCGCAAGTAATAGAATACGTTTCATTTGGGTTTGCTAATAAATGTTTATTAGGCGCAAATATAATCAATTTATAGTGACGAAAGAAAAAAAACAGGCTGAAGTGTCCTTTTTTTTATGTAATTTTGCAACGTTTTAAGAAGTTATGAAGCGTATTCTCTTAATATTATTAGCAGCAACTTTCGTTTACAGCGCTAATGCAGAGTGGTTGCACTTATCAAAAATAGGTCAGCACGAAGGACTGTCGTGCGAAGAAGTTAAAGACATGGTGTTTGACCATGACAACCGCCTTTGGATAGCTACTGAAGACGGATTGAACTGCTTTAACGGATCATTCATTATACCTTACTATCAAGACAAACTCAGCGGTAGCGAACTGAACTGCCTGCTTGACGCCCACGAAGAGGGCAAACTCTATATAGGCACTCAACGCGATGGCCTCAACACCTACGATTACAAGACAGCGCAGTTTAAACACTACCATAAAAACAGGAAAGACCCTTCGGCACTTGCCACCAACGACGTAACCAGTCTGGCAAAGGCTGCCGACGGAGGCGTGTGGATAGGCACCTACTGGAAAGGTGTGGACTATAAGAAGTTTGGCTCTGACAAGTTTATCCATTACAACCAAAGCAACGTCAAGGGACTTGTATCGAACCATACATGGAAAGTGATGGACTTAGGAAACGGCAAATTGCTGGTAGGTCACGTCAACGACGGCATCTCAATAATAGACATTAAAAGACGCACCGCAAGAAACTATCGCCACTCTGACAACGACCCAAGCTCTATTAAAGCCAACGAGGTGCTTTCGGTATTGAGAGAAGACAAATACCACATTTGGGTAGGCACTAACATTGGGCTCGACCTGTTTGACCTGCGCACCGGCAAGTTCACACACTTTACCGATGGCGACCACCTGCACCGCCGCATCTTCGACATAAAGAAGATGAAGAACGGCGACATCTGGATTGGCACTGAGCTGGGTGGCATAGTAATAATGCACAGACATGGCGGCAACACTCCAGACAAGGCAACATACTCTTACATAACAGAGAGTGACGACGAGTGGGGACTCAATAACAAAACCGTAAGGTCTATACTATACGACAAGTACGACAACATCTGGATTGGCACTTGGGGCGGCGGCGTAAACTTCCTTACCCCAAACGACATGCTGTTCATAAACATGAGTTACATGAGCGGACCTTTCACCAAGTCGGTTACCCACCACTCGCTGTCATCGGTTTGTTTCGGCAACGATGGAAGAATATTCGTGGGGTCAATGGGTGGCGGTCTTGACGTTCTTGGCGCCGACTGGTTCAATATCGGAAGCAACTATCCCACCACGGGAGCCTCGCAAAACATTCACGTCGTATACAGCGACACCAAGGGCGACATCTGGATTGGCTGCTTTGGCGGTGGAGCATACGTAAGCCGAGACGGCATCAACTTCAAACAGATATTCACCGCCGACATAGCCAACCCATCAGAGATTGACGCTCGCGGTTTCTACGATGACGGCAAAGGCAACCTGTACGTGGCAACGAGTAACCACGTATATTGCTTTGATCGTGCCACGGCAAAATTAAAGAAACACATAATCGTGCCCGAAAACATAACAAGCGTAATAGCAACCGACCGCAGCGGCAATCTGCTGGTGGGCACGTTTTCGTCAGGACTGTTTATATTTGACAGGAACTATAAACTGCTAAGCAGATTAGAAACCGAAAATGGACTGCCCTCAAACACCATTAACTACATAATGACTCACTCCGATGGCAGCATCTGGCTTGCCACGGGCAAGGGATTAGCTGTGCTATATGGTAATGCTTATAATAAGATAAAGGTGTATGGATTTGAGTCAGGGCTGAAAAACCTTCACGTCAAGGCGGTGCTTGAAGACGACAAGCACAACATCTGGGTTAGCACCAACCAAAGTATCAGCGTCATGGTTCATGGCATGGACAAATTTATCAACTACACCTATAAGGACGGTATCAGCACGGGCAACTTCAGCGAGGGTGGCGCCGGTCAGACCAAGGACAAGAAACTAATCGCTTTCACATCATACGACGGCGTAACCATGTTTGCCCCTAGCAGAGTGCTGCTTAAAAATCCATCACCACGGGTACTCATTTCTGCAGTACAGGTATATAAGAGCGTGGTTGGCGTAAACGTTGACAGCATCATCAGCACCCATGCCTCGGCAGAGATTGAACTCAGCTACGATGAAAACATCTTTACCGTCAACTTCAGCGTTGACGACTACTCTAAACGTGACCTCGTGGAATACAGATACCGACTGCTGGGTCAAAACAGCAACTGGACCGTCACCGACCGTAATAGGATAGAATTCCGTGACATCGCGCCGGGCGACTACACGCTTGAGATTTGTTGCCGATTCAGAAACCAGCAGTGGGGCAAACCGTCAATGTTGAATATTGCCATTAACCCACCGCTATGGCTCACATGGTGGGCAAAAACCATATACATTATATTATTAGTTTTGCTGGTATTTTATTCAAACAGGAGCTTCGCCCGCCGAAAATTAGACAAAGAGCGTCTGGGACTGTTTACCGACATGTATAGAAAACTGTCCGAAAACAAGGCAACAAACAAGTCAAAAGACGAGAGCAAGGGCATAAAGCGCCGCCTCACACCTGCCGACATTGAGTTTATAAAGCACGTTGATGCCATACTTGAGAAAAACATCAACCGCAACTTCGGCGTAAGCCAGTTGGCACAGGAGCTTGGCATGAACGAGGCTACCGTCTATCGCAAGATGAAGCGCTGCAAGGGCATGACCACCTTCGAGTACATACGCTACTACAAAATGGAACGTGTCAAGAAACTGCTCACCGAGAGCGACTACAATATCTCGCAGATTGCATCAATGCTCGGCATGAGAGACTCTGCCTACCTGCGCCGCTGCTTTAAGGAGACTTTCGGCATAAACCCCGGAGAGTTTAAGGAAGAGGAAAAGGAATAAAGAACTTCCCCACTCACATTTTATCTTACATAACCACTGCACTTTACAAATGTTTTACTACATTTGCAGAGAACAATTTATTTATACAGAAGCATGTTAGTAAGAACCTATTGCGCAGCCGTAAACGGGCTAAACGTTACTACCGTAACCATTGAAGTAAACATCGTCAGTGGAATAATGTACCACCTGACGGGTCTCGGCGACGAAGCCGTCAGAGAGGGGCGTGACCGCATAGCCTCAGCCATACAGTTCGCAGGCTTTCAATTTCCGAAAGCCGACATCACCGTCAACATGGCGCCAGCCGACCTGCGCAAAGAGGGCAGCATCTTTGACCTGCCGCTTGCCATAGGACTGCTTGCAGCCAATGGTCGCATAACATGCCCCCAGGTAGACAAATACAGGATGGTGGGCGAGCTGAGCCTCGACGGTACCCTGCAGCCGGCCAAGGGTGTGCTGCCCATAGCCATTCAGGCCCGCAAAGAGGGTTTTAAGGGGCTGATAGTACCCGAAGCCAATGCCACCGAGGCTGCCGTGGTAAACAACATTGAAGTGTATGGACTGAAAGACCTTAAGCAGGTCATGCGACTGCTTACCGAGCAGGAACAGTTTCAGCCAACCGTTATCGACACACGAAAGATATTCTACCAACAGCAATATGACTTTGACCTTGACTTTGCCGACGTTAAAGGGCAAGACAACGTGAAGCGGGCCCTTGAGGTCGCTGCAGCCGGTGGACATAACCTGATAATGATAGGTCCTCCGGGGAGCGGCAAGTCAATGATGGCAAAACGACTGCCCGGCATACTGCCGCCGCTGACGCTTGCCGAAAGTCTTGAAACCACCCAGATACACAGCATTGCTGGCTGTCTCGGCCGTGGCACGTCACTTATATCGCAACGTCCGTTTCGCGCGCCCCACCACACCGTTTCGCAAGTGGCACTCGTGGGCGGAGGCATCAATCCACAGCCGGGCGAGATATCGCTCGCTCACAACGGAGTGTTGTTTGCCGACGAGCTGCCAGAGTTCAACAAGTCAACGCTTGAAGTGCTGCGCCAGCCGTTGGAAGACCGCAAGATTACCATATCCAGAGCCAAATACAGCGTAGAGTTCCCATGCTCGTTTATGCTGGTAGCATCAATGAACCCCTGCCCATGCGGATATTACGGCGACCCCACCCACACCTGCGTGTGCACCGCCTCGCAAATACGCCACTATATGAACAAAATCAGCGGCCCGCTGCTCGACCGCTTCGACATACAGTGCGACATCACGCCAGTGCCGTTCAGCGACATCAGCAAAGCGCAGCCAGGCGAACCGTCAGCAGCCATACGTCAGCGTGTAATCAAGGCGCGAGCCATACAAACCGAGCGTTTCAAAAAACATAAAAACATTCACTGCAACGCCCAAATGACAGAGCGCCTCATTCACCAACTGGCAGCGCCTGACGATGCCGGCATAGAGTTGCTGCGCTCTGCCATGGAGCGCCTGTCGCTGTCAGCCCGTGCCTACTCTCGCATACTCAAGGTGTCGCGCACCATTGCCGACCTTGCCGCCTCTGACCGCATATTGCCCGAACACATTGCCGAGGCCATCTCCTACCGCCAACTCGACCGTGGCGACTGGGCAGAGCGTGGACAATAGCAGAAAATATTGTAGATAGCATAAGAAATAGAGGTATGTCGTTATTTCCGGCATACCTCTATTTCTTATAACTCTTACTGCATTGCTTTTACGCCAGCAGTTTTTTAACGACTGTTGAGATGGCGCGGCCGTCGGCTTTGCCGGCGAGTTGCTTTGAGGCAACACCCATGACCTTGACCATGTCTTTAATACCCT
>CAZPNJ010000019.1:0-10178 GCA_964587765.1 uncultured Prevotella sp. | reverse complement strand
CCTCGGCACCGGTGGTGGCGATGATTTCACGAATGGCGGTTTCAATCTCTGCCTCTGAGAGTTGTTTTGGCAGATAGCCCTCAAGCACCGCCACTTGCTCCTGCTCGTGGTCTGCGAGGTCTTGGCGACCGTTCTGCACGAACATTGCTGCGGTTTCGCGGCCCTGCTTAGCGAGTTTCTGAATGATTTTCAATGCCTGCTCGTCAGAGAGCTGGTCGTTTGCTCCCGGGGCAGTCTTTGCCTCAAGAAATACTTTCTTTACGTTGCGCAAAGTCTCAAGACGGACTTTATCGCGATTTTTCATTGCCGACTTAATGTCGTCGCTTATCTTATCAAATAAATCCATATTCGAGAAGTGTTTTATAGGAAACTGATTACTTGCTGCAAGTCTTCGGGTGCTGCAGGTTCGGCCGGTTCAACCTTCTTTACGTTAGCCTTTGACAGGTTTTTGATTTCTTGCAGGCTCTGGTATGAGCGCGAGAACGTTGGCGAGTCTTCCACCGCCATGATAATCTCCTCGTTGTCAAGGTCGTCTGGTCCGAAGCGGAACACTTTATAGTTGTGAATGGTCTCGTTGTTTGCTTTGCCGTCGCCATAGTAACTCTGCTTCAGTTCGTTCAGTCGGTCTTGCTTTTCCTGATCTTCGATAGACTGCTGGTTTTTCTTTTCTTCCAGACGCTTGTCCATGCCGTCAATGTCGCTTATGCCGAAACCAGTGGCAAGGATAGTAATCTTTACGTTGTCGCCCAGTTCAGGGTCAAATGCCATACCCCACTTAATCTGGTAGTTGGTATGGAACTTAGCCATGAAGTTGTTTATCTCGGTGATTTCGTCAACCATAAGTCCCTTGCCCTCAGCGTCATTAGAGATGATTTGCAGCAACACCTTCTTTGAGTTGTAAACATCGTTATTGCTGAGCAGAGGCGAGTTGAGTGCGTCTTCGATAGCCTTGCTTACACGACCGTCGCCAGTACCATAGCCAGTACTCATGATAGCCACGCCGCCATCTTCAAGCACCGTCTTAACATCGTTGAAGTCGAGGTTTATCTTACCGTGAATGGTGATAATCTCGGCAATGCTCTTGGCTGCGGTGGTAAGTGTGTCGTCGGCCTTTTCAAAGGCATTGAGCACCGACAGGTCGGGGTATATCTTCAGCAGTCGCTCGTTGTTTACCACGAGCAGGGCGTCAACATTCTTTGCCATGTTTTCCACGCCCTCAAGCGCCTGCGTAATCTTGTTATGACCCTCAAACTCGAACGGAATGGTTACTATGCCCACGGTAAGTATGCCCAGTTCCTTGCTTATACGGGCTACAACTGGTGCGGCGCCAGTGCCGGTGCCGCCACCCATGCCAGCGGTGATGAATGCCATTTTGGTGTCGTTGGCAAGCATTGCCTTGATGGCTTCCTTGCTTTCTTCGGCGGCCAGCTTTGCCTTTTCAGGGCGGTTGCCTGCGCCGAGCCCCTCTTTGCCTAACTGTATGCGCACTGGAACGGGTGAGTCGTTAAGAGCCTGCGCGTCAGTATTGCAAAGCACGAAGTCAACATCGTGAATACCTTTCTTATACATGTTGTTGACAGCGTTGCCGCCGCCACCGCCTACACCAATGACCTTAATTATATTCTTTGACTCGGTAGGGCCGAAATCGAGTATGCTGTTGTTGAAATTGTCAATCATGAGTTGTTGTTTTTATAGGTTCTTAACTCCTTTATTCATCTCCTTCACCGCTAACCATTGAGTTAAGGAAACTCTTTAGTCCGCGACCCACGCGATGCAAGAAGTTGTTTTCGCGCTGCTTTCTTCTTTCCTCTTCGCGGCGCTTCTTTTCTTCCTCACGGCGCTTTGCCTCTTCTTCGCGACGCTGAGCCTCTTCCTCTTCAAGTTTGCGCTGAGCCTCTTCCTCGGCGGCTTTCTTTTCGCTGTCGCTTATTACCACACCGCTGCCAGCCATCTCGTTGATGTTGCGTGGCTCGGTGTGCATATCGGCAGTGACGGCAGGGTCAGCCTCGTCGAAGAGCGAATCGTTGATTTGCAAGCCGGCGCAGTTGCGGTCGCCCTTAGCCAACAATCCTATTACGGTGTTGAGCATACAGGTGTGGGTGTCATCGTCGCTCTGACTGGTCTTTACGTCAAGGTTTACGAAGCGTGCAATGCGTATCTTCTGCACTTTCGTAATCTTCGTAAACGCCTCGTCAATGTTCTTCATATTAGCCATTCCGCCCGTCAGCACTATGCCACCGATAAGTTTGTCCTTATACTCGTCAGGCACCTGATACCACACGTTTTGTATGATTTCCTGCACACGAGCCTCAACAATATCGGTCAGGTCGGCTATTGATATGCGGCGGTCGTTGTCGATAGGCAGTGTAGAGTCTGAAATCTTGCCAGGCTCGGTGTAAGCCGCCGCATGGCGCACTTTCAACTTATCCGCTTCGACCTCGTCCATCTTCTGCGACGACGCGATGTCTTTTGTTATGTTCTTACTGCCAAGCGGCAACACTGCCAAATGGCGCAATATATCTTTATAGTAAACTATGACGGTGGTGGTTTCGGCGCCCATGTCAACGAGCACGCAGCCAGCGCGGCGCTCAGTCTCGGTGAGGGTGCTTGCCGAAAGAGCCAGTGGCGAAAGGAATAAGTCGGCTACTTTAATGCCGGCGCTTTCCAAGCATTTGTTAAGGTTGCGGTAGTAGGTTTTGTTCCACAGTATGTTAAGGAAGTTGCTTTCCAGTCGGCGACACTGTATGCCCACGGGTTCCAACTGCATCTGCTGGTCAACCTTAAACTCTTGTGGTACTGCGTCGAGTATCTCCATATCGGGATATACCATGGCGCGGTTGTTGTCCATAAGTTTGTCTATCATCGACTGGTCAACGATAGTGTCGGCTGGCAGTTCCAAAACACTGGTGTTGCGCACCGAGTGCATGCTCTGTCCGCCCACTCCGACGTATGCCTGCACGATGTGCATCTTGGTGGTCGTCTCCAGTTTCTTAACGACATTTTTCACGGCCAACACAGTTTTGTCTATGTTGTACACCATGCCCTTTCGGATGATATAAGCAGAGTCTTCCTTAGCGGTGGCGATGATTGATACGCTGCCATCGTCGTTTTTTCTTCCTGCTATGCCGGTAATCTTAGAAGAGCCCAGCTCTATAGCCACTATAAATTCCTTTGTCATAGATGTTTATATTCAATTATTTTATTTCTCGTTTCTTACATATTATCTGGGTACTGAACTCAAGGTTTATGTATGAGTATTTGTTCCAGCCGGCGCGCGACAGTCCGTACTTATAGAACTTTTCAAGGCGCGACAGTTGCTCTTCTATGAACTTGCGCACCATTTTCTCACGCTCTTTCTTTACGTTGCTCTCCGGCAGAGTGCCTATATATATAATGTGGTTGCCCACGCGCGGCACCAGTTCAATGCCTCGTTCGGTGGTAACGTTTATCTGTTCCACCTGATTGCGCCACAGGTCGCTGCCCATAATCACGTCGGCGAGTATTGACAGGTATCTGGTAGCGTAAGCTCTGCTGATATAGCCGGAGGCGATAATCAAATCGGAGGTGTATTTAGAGTTTGGCATCACCTGCGCATTGTCGTCAAGGTAATAGTCGTCGCCGTTTATCGCCTTTACCCTGATTATTGGCAGTCGCTGGGTTATGTAGATGCTTACCTCACCGTCTTGCGTCTTGTAACACTCGGCAGTCTTCACGAAGGCACTTCGGCTTAGTCGCTCTTCAATGGTGCGCGAGTTTACGTTTCGCATTTCACGGTTCAGCGGATACAGCCGTTCGCTCTGCAAGCGGTGCTTTATCTCTTGCGTAGTGATAAAGCCGTTTACCGCCTCGTCTGATATGTTTATGCTCACCTTGTTGCATACGGTTGCGCCGCTTCTCGGTTTGTCAAACGCCGAGAAAGCGAATATCACATACACCGCGAGCAGTGTATCCAATACTATAAACAATATCTTTTTTGCCTTTGGCTGCATAGCCCTGTCTGTATGTTATTATCTATTTTACAATCCGCGACGCTGGCGTATGTTCTTCTCAATGGTTGGCACATGGTCGTCAAGATTACCGGCGCCAAGTATTACCACCACGTCAAAGTCACGGTCGAGTGCCAGTTGCGGTACGCTGTCTTTTGCCACCATGCCGCGCTCTACGCCCTCTTTGAGGTTGTCGTAAATGAGTTTGCTTGTCACGCCCTCTATCGGCAGTTCACGCGCCGGGTAGATTTCGGTCAGAATAACCTCGTCAAAGTTGCTCAGCGCCGAAGCGAAATCTGTGTAGAAGTCGCGTGTACGAGTGTAGAGATGTGGCTGGAATATAGCCGTTATCTTTCTGCCCTTATACAGTTCCTTCAGACTCTTGGCGCACTGAAGGATTTCCTTCGGGTGGTGCGCATAGTCAGAGAGGAGCACTGTCTCTGGCGTGTTTATCTTAAAGTCAAAGCGGCGGTCAACACCTTTGTACGAAGCCATGCCGCTGCGCAGTTCCTCGGCAGTGCAACCGTTCAGTTGCGCCATAGCCATAGCAGCCACGCCGTTGTCTATGTTTATTGGAATGGGCTGGCCCAGCACTACGTCTTTTACGCACTCAATGGGCGAAACGAAGTCGAACTTAACCGTGCCGTTGTCGATGACTATGTTTTCGGCATGGAAGTCGCCCTCTTCACGGCTGTAGGTGTAAGTCTTTACGCCCTCTACGGTGCGTGGTTTCACCTCAAGACCGGTGTGTAAGATAAGCGTTCCACCCGGCTGTATCAGCGAAGAGTAGTGGGCAAAGCTCTCAAGGTAAGCCTCTTTAGTGCCGTAAATATCCAAATGGTCGGGATCGGTGGCTGTGATGACGCTCATCCACGGGCGCAGCCAGTGACACGAGCGGTCAAACTCGTCTGCCTCTATCACTACGTAATCGCTCTTGTCTGAGAGCATATAGTTAGTGCCGTAGTTCTTTGTTATGCCGCCGAGAAAGGCGTTGCACTCCACGTGGCTCTGGTGCATGATGTGGGCGCACATGGTAGACGTGGTGGTCTTGCCGTGAGTGCCTGCCACGCAAAGTCCCTTATGCGTGCGAGTGAGAGTGCCCAGCACCTGAGCGCGTTTCTGTATTTCAAATCCTTCCTTGCGGAAGTACTGCATTTCGGCGTGCTCCGCTGGTATGGCCGGGGTATATATTACCAGACAAGATTCCTTTTGCCTGCACTCGGCGGGTATCGCATCTACGTTTTCGTCGTAGTGAATACTCATGCCCTCTTTCTCAAGTTGGCGAGTCAGTTCCGATGGGGTGCGGTCATAACCTGCCACGCAAAGCCCACGGTTCAGAAAGTATCTTGCTATGGCGCTCATGCCAATGCCGCCGGCGCCCACGAAATATACTGCTTTTATATCGTTCAGTTCCATTTGTTTTTGATTTCTTACTTGTTCTCCCCTATCAGCGCCAGCACTTCGTCGGCTATGCGGTCGGCGGCGTCGGTCAGCGCCAGTTTCTTTATGTTTTCGCTCAGTGCCTGTAGCTTCTGGTCGTCTCGTACGGTGTCGAGCGCAAGTTTCAGCAGCGACTGCGGAGCGTCTGCGTCTTTAACATATAGCGCAGCCTCTTTGTTGACCAGCGCCATGGCGTTCTTTGTCTGATGGTCTTCCGCCACGTTAGGGCTTGGCACCAAGATTACTGGCTGACCCAACAGGCAGAACTCGCTTATGGAACTTGCTCCGGCACGGCTTATCACCAAGTCGGCTGCCTTATATGCCGCACCCATGTCGCTGATGAAGTCCATCACCTTCAGGTTGCTTGGCTGACGGCCTTCAAGCTGCTCCATGATTGAAGCGTTGTAGTATTTGCCCGTCTGCCAAATGAACTGCGCGTCGCTCTGGCTTACCATGTCGAGGTGCTGCAATATGCTTTCGTTGACGGTGCGAGCGCCCAGGCTGCCGCCTACAAGCAGTATGGTCTTGCGGTCAGGCTCCAAGCCGAACTGTTGGCGAGCCTCAGCCGCCGTAAGTTGGCAACTTAGCACGTTCTGACGCACGGGGTTGCCCGTCATAATTATCTTCTCAGCTGGGAAAAAGCGCTCCATGCCATCGTATGCCACGCATATCTTAGCCGCCTTTTTCGACAGTATCTTGTTGGTGACGCCGGCGTATGAGTTCTGCTCTTGTATCAGTATTGGCACGTTGTTTTTCGCACACACGTTAAGCATTGGTCCACTGGCATAGCCGCCCACGCCAACACCTACCTGCGGGTTGAAATCCCTTACGATTTTCTCTGCCATCCGCTGACTCTTCCAGATGTGATAAAGCACCTTTAAGTTGCGGAGCATATTCTTGCGGTCAAAGCCCATAATAGGCAAACCTTTTATCTCGTATCCTGCGGCCGGCACACGCTGCATCTCCATACGACCATCTGCTCCAACGAAAAGTATCTTTGCGTCGGGGCGTTTTTCACGTATCGCATTGGCAATGGATATTGCAGGGAAGATGTGTCCACCGGTTCCGCCGCCACTAATTATTACTCTAAGTTCGTCCATCAATAGATATAATGTTTCTAATTTAGGGCAAAAGTAATGAAAAAAAATCTTATCGCAATGATTTCCATTCATTTTCTTTAAGAAACTAACCGCCGTGGCAACATCTCGCCTACCGGAACTCTATACTACGGTTTTTTGCACACTTTTTCCGAAGTTTTTTCAAGCGCCGCCCAGCCCTTTGGCAGACGCTGTTTCAGCGTTTCTCTCAGGTAAAACTGAAAATTCTCTCAGCTGAGGGAATTATTTCTGTCAGCTGAGGGAATTATTTCTCTCAGTTGAGAGAATTATTTCTGTCAGCTGAGAGAGTTTTTGATCTCTACTGAAAGAGATGATAAACTGGCGCTAAAAGAAAGTTGAAATTACGCTTGAAAAAAGATGAGGTAAATGTTGCTAAAACAAAAAATCCCAGAGCGCATCACTGCGGTCCGGGACAAAAAATGATTTATTATTAATATGAATTCGATAATATCCTTAATAATCATCGGGGTCTGTAGGGTCAACTGCCGACGGCTCAGCCACCGGTTCAAGCAATTCCTCGGGTTTCTGACGCTTCTTAGCCGTGCGGCTTATGCTCAGTATGACACCTATATAGACACAGTTTATTATGGTTGACGTACCTCCCTTGCTGATGAGTGGCAGCGGTTGACCCGTCACGGGGAACAGCCCTACGGCAACGCCCATGTTGAACAGCGCCTGAAGCGTGAGCATCAGCGCCAGCCCCATGGCGAGGAATGCGGGGAAGTTGTTTTCGCACTGGCGCGCTATGCGGCCCGTTCTGAACAGCAAAACTATGTAGAGAAAGGCCACGAAGAAAGCGCCCTCAAGACCCATTTCCTCGATTATGATAGCGTAGATGAAGTCGGAGAAGGCTTGCGACAGGAAGTCACGCTCTTCAGAGTTGCCCGGTCCACGACCAACGACGTTACTCTTCACGATGGCTATGTTGGCGTGTCCCACCTGTGCGTCTTTGTCAAGGTCAAACTTCTCTGGCGGAATGTAAGTGTCGTCAGAGAACTTTGCAATGCGAGCCTTCCACGTGTCGGCACGGTGAAATATCTTATAAAAGAAGCCACGTTCTTTGGGTGCGGCCTTTTCTGTTTCAGAGGTTTCCACAAGTTGCGTGGTAGTGTTCTTTGTCTGTGCGGCAGCGTCAGCAGCGTCGGCATTGCCCACAAGCAAAATCGAGCCGAGCGCCAAGCCAATGAACAGCACGCACACACCAATCAGTTTGCCCAACTGCGACATTGGCACACGCCCGATGAACATCATCATGAAGATAACCGCAGAGATAAGCGCCGCCGTGGAAAGGTTTTCGAGTGCTACAAGCCCTATGACTATGCCGCTGATATACAGAATATATTTCATCGCATTGGGGTCAGCGCCATCGGGCGTCTGCATCTGCGAGAGTATCTGAGCCGTAGCAAGCACTAACGTACCCTTGGCAATCTCTGACGGTTGAAACTGTATGCCGAGAAGGCTTATCCAACGACTTGCACCGTTGGTGCTTTCGCCAGCGAGCAGCAACCAGATAAGCGTGAGAATGGAGAAAATCAACAGAAACGGCATAGCCACTCTGAAGTACTTGCACTTTATGTTGAGCGTGACCACCATAAAGAACACACCCACAAGCAAAAGGCCCGCATGCTTTATCAGCGGCGCAAGATAGTTGCCACTCTTATAGGTAAGTCCCGACGACGCAGAGAAGACTTCCACCACGCTGACCACGCAGATAAAGAAGAAGACCACCCATATTACGGCGTCGCCTTTGAATATGCCGTTTAGTCGTTTGTTCATATTTGATTTTCGTATTACGTTTTTTTTGAGTTCTGAACAGACGTAGTCGCCTAATTCAAAATTCAAAACTCAAAATTCAAAAACATCAAAGTGCTCTCACCATATCCTTAAACATGCAGCCGCGCTCCTCCATGTTGTGGAACAGGTCGAAGCTGGCGCAGCAAGGGCTCAAGAGAACCGTCTGACCGGGCTGAGCCATTTCGTAGCAGGCATCAACGCAATCGCGCATAGAGTGAGTGTCGCGCACGGGCAGTCCCAGGTCGTCGAAGTTATCGTGAAGTTTCTTATTGTCTGCCCCAAGATAAACCAAGCCGACGCACTTCTGCTTGACGAGGTCGCGAATGGCAGAGTAGTCGTTGCCCTTATCCTTACCGCCGAGTATGAGTATGGTAGGTTGTTTCATGCTTTCAAGAGCATACCAGCAAGCATCTACGTTTGAAGCCTTTGAGTCGTTGATGTAAAGCACGCCACGAACCGTCGTTACCTTCTCAAGGCGATGCTCCACTCCGGGAAAGTCGCTAAGGCTTCGGCGTATTACGTCCTTGCGAATACCGGAAATGTCAGAAGCGATGCCGGCAGCCAGCGAGTTATAAATGTTGTGCTTACCCGTCAGCGACAGCTCCTCTTGCTCCATGTTAAACGGCGTAGGGCTTTCAATCTTATACTCGCCCTCTTCAATGTAACCGATAGAGCCTTTCTCTTTCAGTTCTGAGAAAGGACAGAGCACTGACTTTATGTTATATTTCTGTAGCTCGCGCTTGATGATGGGGTCGTCGTTCCAGAATATGAAGCTATCCTCAGCCGTCTGGTTTTGAACGATACGCATCTTTGCGTCAACGTATTTCTGCATACAGTTGTCGTAGCGGTCGAGATGGTCGGGTGTGATATTCAAAAGAATGGCAATGTTAGCGTGGAAGTCGTACATATTGTCCAACTGAAACGAGCTAAGCTCTATGACATAATACTCATGCGGAGTTTCTGCCACCTGAAGGGCGAGGCTCTTGCCTATGTTACCCGCCAAACCAACGTCGTAGCCTGCCTCTTTGAATATGTGATATATCAGTGAGGTGGTAGTGGTCTTACCGTTACTGCCGGTGATACATATCATCTTGGAATTGGTGTAGCGACCGGCAAACTCTATCTCGCTGATGATGTGCATGCCCTGAGCTACGAGTTTTTGTATCAAAGGGGCTTCCTTTGGAATGCCTGGGCTTTTGATTACCTCGTCGGCATTGAGGATTTTCTCCTCGGTATGGTGACCCTCTTCCCACTCTATGCCGTGGGCGTCGAGTTGCTGCTTATAGTTGTCCTTAATCGCAGATGAGTCTGACAGAAACACGTCGAACCCCTCTTTCTTGGCGAGCACCGCGGCTCCTGCGCCGCTCTCGCCTCCACCTAACACTACTATTCTACTCATTATGTTTTATGTTATCTAATCTTCAATGTTATTATTGCCAACGCCGCAAGAATGATGCTTATAATCCAGAAGCGAACGGTTATCTTTGACTCGTGCTTAGGCGAGTGCGGCGACTTGATTAAATACTTGCAGTCGGGTTCAAGCTGTGAGTCGAGCACACGGAAGTTGTCGTGTATCGGCGTGCGCTTGAATATGCGCTGCTTTACTCCCTTGCGCTTACCCATTTTATAGTAAAACACCTGCATCATCACACTGAGGCTCTCCATGAAGAATATTCCGCAGAGTATCGGCAAAAGCAGTTCCTTGCGAATGAGTACTGCGCCGACGCCGATTATACCGCCTATGGCAAGCGAACCGGTATCGCCCATAAACACTTGGGAAGGGTATGCATTGTACCAGAGGAAGCCTATCAGAGCACCGATGAATGCGCAGAAGAATACT
>CAZPNJ010000018.1:0-15809 GCA_964587765.1 uncultured Prevotella sp. | reverse complement strand
CATACTTTCGTTTATTGCGTTTGGTTGCACCATAAATTGTTGGCGACTGACCAGAAAGAGCAAAAACAAGGTTAGCTTTGACATAAAATTTAATATCGTGTTCGGTTTTTTATGTATGCTTTCTTTTTTATTACACATAGCCAATAGCTAAAGAGTACGGTAACTTTTTAAAGTACACAAAAGAAATGATTAGAAAAGCAAATGAAAAAGACAAATCGTTTCACTTAATCTGACTTTTTTTTCATACTTGGCGGAAAATAATTAAATTTGAAGCCCAAACAGAAACAAAAGACAGATAAAATTAAATAATTAATAAAAGACCTAATCATTAAAAAATGAAAAGAATACTGTTATCATTAGCGGTCATAGCTATGTCAATGACCGCCTTAGCCCAACAAGCTAAAGAGGAGTTCAAGAAAAATGTTTGCCTTTCAGCAAGTAACTATTTGGCTTATCCCGGCCCTACGCAGATGGCGCTAACGGCTGCGCCTGACGGCTACGAGCCCTTCTACATAAGCCACTACGGACGCCATGGCTCGCGCTACCTTATAGGCGACAACGACTATAAATGGCCGTTGAAAGTTTTTCGTGAACAAAACGAAAAGGGCAACCTTACGACTAAGGGCAAGCAGGTGCTTGAGAAGTTGCAGATGCTCTACAACGAGAGCTACAAGCGCTATGGCGAGCTAACGCTTTTAGGCGCTCAGCAGCACAAAGGCATAGCAAAGAGAATGGTGGAGCGCTTTCCTGAGGTGTTTGCCGGCGAAACAAACATTGACGCAAAGAGCACTATCGTGATAAGATGTATTTTGTCAATGGAAAACGAGTTGCAGCAAATGTTGCTGATGAACCCAAAACTCAACATTACTCACGACGCCAGCGAGCACGACATGTGCTACATGAACTACGACGACAAGCCTCTGCGCAAGCACCGCCACGACGGAGGCACTGACAAGTTATATAAGGACTGGTGCAAGAAAAACCTTGACCCAACTGACTTTATCAAGCGGCTGTTCATTAAGTACAACGCAAAGGACGAGGACTTTGGCGACAAGCAGGCTCGCGATATGTACTACACCCTGTTTAAGTTGGCGTCAAACCTGCAAAGTTCTGAGCTGCGCAAGCAGATTACGCTATATGACATATTCACCGAAGACGATGTTTATAAGAACTGGACTCAAGAAAACATCTGGTGGTACTTGAACTATGGTCCAGCGCCACACAACGGTGCCACACAGCCGTTTACACAGCGCTATCTGCTGAAAAACATAATTGCGCAGGCCGACTCTTGCATACAGCTGGCTCACCCTGGCGCAACCCTGCGCTTCGGACACGAAACAATGGTTATGCCACTGACCTGTCTGTTGGGACTGAACGGTGCTGACAAGCAAATCAGCGACATAAACCGAATTGAGAAAGAGGGCTGGATAAACTACAAGATATTCCCAATGGCATGTAACATTCAGTTTATCTTCTACAAGCAGAAAGGCGCAAGCAAGCCTACTGATGGCGACATATTGGTAAAGGTCCTGCTCAACGAAAACGAGGCTAAACTGCCAAGTGCCATAACACCAGTCAGCGCACCATATTACAAGTGGAGCGACGTACGCCAATATTACCTTAACAAAATAGCTTCATATAAGGAGTAAACACATGGCAGAATACGTAGCTTCTGAACACAGATACGACGCAATAGACAGTTTCTATCGCCGATGTGGGCGCTCAGGAGTGCTGTTGCCAAAGCTGTCGCTGGGTTTCTGGCACAACTTCGGCAGTGTTGACCCCTTTGAGCGTAGTAGAGCCATCACCCGTTATGCCTTTGACCATGGCATAACCCACTTTGACCTTGCCAACAACTACGGCCCACCATACGGCTCGGCTGAAGAGACGCTTGGCAAACTCATGGACGAGGACTTCCGCCCCTATCGCGACGAATTGTTCATTTCCACCAAAGCAGGTTACGACATGTGGCAAGGCCCATACGGCAACTGGGGCAGCCGCAAATATCTTATGGCAAGCCTCGACCAGAGTCTGAGGCGTATGCGTATAGACTATGTTGACCTGTTTTACAGTCATCGCTACGACCCAGACACGCCACTTGAGGAAACCCTTCAGGCGCTGGTGGATATAGTACGTTCGGGCAAAGCCCTTTATGTGGGCATAAGTCGCTGGCCACTTCAGGCGCTGAAGGTTGCAAAGGACTATCTGCAACAGCGCGATGTGCCACTGCTCATATATCAGGGCCGACTGAATATGCTCGACCGTGCGCCACAAGAGGAGGGCATACTCGACTATTGCGCCGACAATGGCATTGGCTTCATCTCGTTCTCGCCATTGGCACAGGGGTTGCTCACCGACAGATACCTTAACGGAATACCCGAAGACTCGCGCATGGCAAAAGGCAAATTCCTGAAAAAAGAGATGCTAACACCCGAACTGCTCGCCCAACTGCGCTCATGGAACCAAGAGGCTCTGCAACAGGGCAAAAATCTTTCGCAAAAAGCCATCTCATGGATATTAGAGCAGCGTGGCATAACAAGCGTGCTCGTAGGAGCAAGCAACACCGAACAGTTAGCTCGCAACCTCAGCAGTTGCCAATAAAACTGCCCACATTATTATATAATGATTGGTTGAAATAAAACAAAAATGCACTCTCAATCGTAAGAGTGCATTTTTTAATTGTATCATTGTTTGTCGTTATAAGTTATAAGCGACTAACTATTTCCCTGAAATAATTTTCTTTATGTCGTTGAGCTTGTTAAGGGCTTCAACAGGGGTCAGATTGTTTACGTCTAAGCCCAGTATTTCATCACGAATTTGAGAGAGCACCGGGTCATCAAGTTGGAAGAAGCTGAGCTGCATACCCTCACGACTCTCATCTATGTGCTGAACACTGTTCTTAACAACTGAGCCAACCTGCGAGTTGTCCTCCTCAAGTTGCTTTAATATTACGTTGGCACGCTTGACAATACTCTTCGGCATACCTGCAATCTCTGCCACATGAATACCAAACGAGTGTTCCGAACCACCCTTTTCCAACTTGCGCAAGAAGATAACCTTACCGTCAACTTCCTTTACGCTGACATTGAAGTTGCGAATACGCGGGAACGTTTTCTCCATTTCGTTAAGTTCATGGTAGTGGGTAGCGAAAAGCGTACGAGCGCGAGCCTTCGGGTTTTCGTGCAGATACTCAACAATGGCCCACGCTATGCTTATGCCATCGTAGGTGCTGGTGCCTCGCCCAAGTTCATCAAACAATACCAGGGAGTGAGGCGTAACGTTATTAAGAATATCTGAAGCCTCAGTCATTTCCACCATAAAGGTAGATTCGCCAAGCGAAATGTTGTCACTCGCACCAACACGGGTGAAAATCTTATCAACCAGTCCTACCCTTGCGCTTTCTGCAGGAACAAAGCAGCCTATCTGCGCCATCAGCACTATAAGAGCCGTTTGTCGCAGCAGCGCCGATTTACCAGCCATGTTAGGACCAGTAATCATCATAATCTGCTGTTTCTCTGTGTCAAGGTATATGTCGTTAGGAATATACTGCTCGCCTATAGGCATCTGCGTTTCAATAACAGCATGACGGCCTTTCTTTATGTCAAGCATGGTGGTGTCGTCAACTATTGGGCGCACATAATTGTTTTCCTCAGCCGTGGCAGCGAACGAGCCAAGGCAGTCCATCTTTGCAATTAAAACGGCATCGGTTTGAATGCGAGGAATATAATTCTGCATATCCTGAATGAGTTCGGCAAAGAGCTTTGTCTCAAGCTGAATAATCTTTTCGTCAGCTCCGAGAATCTTTTCCTCGTATTCCTTCAGTTCTGGCGTAATATATCGCTCAGCCTGCGCCAATGTTTGCTTACGTATCCACGTCTCTGGCACTTTATCCTTGAACGTGTTTCTCACTTCAAGATAATAGCCAAACACATTGTTGAAACCAATCTTCAGCGAAGTAATGCCCGTAATCTCCTGTTCACGCTCCTGAATGTTCAGCATATACTGCTTGCTGTTTGACGACAGTTCACGCAGCTCGTCAAGTTCGGCGTTATATCCATTGGCTATTACGCCCCCTTTGTTCAAAAGCTGTGGAGGGTCGGGCTGTATTTCCTTTTCAATACGTTCAGACAGTTCAGTGCAAAGGTCAATGCTGTTGCCAGCCGCCTTCAGCCATTGGTTGTCGGCATCTAAACAAGCCTGCTTCACTGGCTCAAGCGCACGCAGAGCGTTTTTCAGCGTAACCACCTCACGAGGAGACACTCTGCCCGTTGCCACCTTAGACGTTATTCGCTCTATGTCGCCTATTATTGAGAAACTGTCTTCAAGAGTATGCTTGAACTCTGGTGAACGGAAGAAGTAATCGACCACGTCAAGACGGTCGTTAATCTTTGTCTTGTTGCGCAATGGGAAAACTATCCATCGGCGCAACATTCGCCCACCCATAGGAGTAAGTGTTTTGTCAATGACATCGAGCAGCGAAGAGCCTCCGTTCTGCATTGGCGTAACCAGTTCAAGCGAGCGTATTGTATAGTTGTCGAGTCGCACATAACGCTCTTCTTCAATTCGTGAAAGGGCAGTTATGTGACCAATATTCGAGTGCTGAGATATTTCAAGATACTGCATTATGGCGCCAGCAGCCACTATGCCCTCGTGCAGATGCTCTACGCCAAAACCTTTCAGATTCTTAGTGGCGAAGTGGGCAAGCAACTTCTCTCTGGCGTTTTGTTCGGTAAACACCCAGTCGTCCATCTGATAAACGCAGTGGCGCGAACCGAAATGCTGCTCAAAAGCCTGCCTATAGTCGCGATTATACAGTATCTCTTTAGGGGCGAAACTGCTGAGAAGTTTCTCAACATAATCGTAAGCGCCCTGACCAGTCAGGAACTCACCCGTTGAAATATCAAGGAAAGCCACGCCACACTGCGAGCGCCCAAAATGAACGGCTGCCAGGAAGTTGTTTTCCTTATAGTTCAACACATTGTCTGACATGGCTACACCTGGCGTAACCAATTCAGTTATGCCACGCTTCACCATCTTGTCCATCTCTGACAGTCCCTTTACGCCCTTAATAGCCTCGCGCTTTTTCTTTGGGTCTTCAAGTTGGTCGCAAATAGCCACTCTCTTGCCTGCCCTGACCAGTTTCGGCAGATACGTGTCGAGGGCATGGTGAGGAAAGCCAGCCATTTCAGTGCCAGCACCTGCATCGCCATTGTTTCTGTGCGTAAGGGTTATGCCAAGTATCTTGGCTGCCTCAACAGCATCGGCGAAATAGGTTTCGTAGAAGTCGCCACAACGAAACAGAAGCAGAGCATCTGGATGCTTCTGCTTAAACTGCATAAACTGGCGCATCATTGGCGTCAAAGAAGTGTCTTTTTTTGTCATCGCTGCAAATACCGTTTTTAGTTATTTCACACGCGATGAAACAGGATTTTTCAAGCCTTTCATTGAAGTGATAAATGCCTTTGCAGCACCAAAGCGCAAATACATGTCAAGTCGTACTGGCACGTGGTTGGCATCGTCTGTTACGTAAAGACGTGCAAACTCTTTGTCCTTGCCATCATAGCGCTCGTAGTACGACAATCTGAGGCACCGATATTTCACACCATTGTCGCCCTTGATGTTTTCCTTACCATGATATTTAATGTAAGCAGGGTCGCGACTGTTGCC
The DNA here is from genome assembly GCA_964587765.1 of uncultured Prevotella sp. Taxonomy (GTDB): domain Bacteria; phylum Bacteroidota; class Bacteroidia; order Bacteroidales; family Bacteroidaceae; genus Prevotella. The sequence goes on along the minus strand of CAZPNJ010000018.1, from coordinate 10,142 downwards.
GTCAACTATAGGGAAGTTTACGACAGTGCCTTTCTTCCACGAGATTGGGTTAAACGAGCGAGCCCTCATAAAGATGCTTAGCATATCATACACGCAATCGTTGTATGTGTGTTGCTCCCAACTATGGGTGCCATTATGCTTCTGTCGGTGCTGCTTTACGTGGCACTTTTCGTTAGGATAGCTGTAGAACACCTCATCAACGGTGTATCTGTCGCCCTCGTGAGCGCCTTTGCGGAAATAAAGTGGCGCCATAGTCTTGGTGGTGTAAGCCAACAGTGTATCACGCAGAACGAAGAACTTATCGGCCTTTGAGTTGCCCCTTGTGGTCAGCGACGAGCGATAAGCCTCGTGACCCTTGTAATAACTGTCAACTGTGTAAAGCGAAGCTGTGCCAGCCTTTACCCAAACGAATTTCCAGTTGTAGTAAAGGTTATAGCTCAGAAACTCACCACCTTTGAAAGCAGTGTTCTTATACTCGCACTGAGCCGAGGCAGAGCCTACAGTCATCAGCGAAACCAATATAGCTAAAATATACCTTTTCATTGTTTTGTCCTCCGTAATTTACGTTTTGGCAATAATTAAATTGCCCATTTGTCGTTTAGTCGTTTATGGTTTTATTTCTGTGCTGCCTTTTCTACATATTCTACTCCGAGGCGCTTAGCTCGCTCAAGGTTACGGCTTTTCAGCGTACGTTTCTGAGTTTGCTTTTTCTGTTTTGTTATTTCGCCTGGCTTTTGCTTGTATATTGGCAGCGCCGTTGGGTTCCACATTTCAGTTATGTCCCATTTGGCTTTACATTCTATCTTTCTATCGTAATAATATACCATTTCGGGCTGTCGGCGAGTATCATAGTCGCCTTCGTCCCACTTGTTGTTTCTGTTCTCGTCAACTATTAGACGCAAATAATACGTCTCCGGATTAATGTAGAAGAACTCAGCATTGCCATTATCGGTTACGATGCTCTTCACTACGCCTCCGTTTTTATTCAACAGCTGAACTATGCAATGCTTGCCCTTCATGCCCTGAATAGTCAGCAGCAATGTGCTGTAATCGTCTAACGAGCGCACCTTCATGCCACTCTTCATTGGCTTTGAAGCGTGGCCATAAATGTCAACAAATGCAGCAGAGTCAAGCTCAAGACTGTACTTAATATCCGGGCGCCAGTTAGCCCTCAGCGTAATGCTCTTGCGTGGTGACGGCACTTGCGGAAAGTTGTGAAGCATCAGCGTGTCAGTGCCATCAACAAGTTCAAACGGCGCAATGTACCAAAGCGAGTCGTACTCTGAGTAAAGGTGTATTTTAGAAGTGTCGCACTTTGCCAGAGGCACACTGAACGTAAAGCTGACATTATTGTCAGGGTCCATTTTCTGTGGCGCATTGACGTTCATCTTTATTGCCTCTTTTGGGTAAACTGAATCGTAGGGCTGACCTTTCTTCTTTGCCTTTTCCTGCGCTTTCTGCCAGTCTTCAATCTGTTTTTTTAGCAGCTTCATTCTGCGTTCGTATGGCAGTTTTGGCAATAGCAGAAGAGTATCTGTCTGACTGCTAATCTCGCCCAGCGTGTCAGTGTAATCGTAGGTCAGCGCCAGTTCAAGCGAGTCAGTGTTAATCAGATTAGTATCTTTCAGCCAATAGGTTATAGTGTCGCCTCTTGGCGATGGCTCTAATATGAAAGCGTTGTCTGACTTGAAATTTAGCCCTTCAATCTTTGGCAGATTATTGCTGCCATAGGTGAAGTAAAGCGTAAAGTGGTCGGGCTCTTTTCGCTCTTGCTTTACGAAATAACGGTCGGTCAGCTGGTGAGTGAAAGCGCGCAGCACAATATCGTTTGGCAAGAAGTCAGTGTAGTCAACCATTACGATGTTGTCAATATGCAGCGAGTCTTTCCAAATAGTATCTTGGCGAGTGGCAATAGCAGTGGTTGGCTCTATTACATCGTCAAGGAAAGCTATCTCCTCTGCCTTTTGCGCAAAGCGGAAATCGCCATCAGCGTCTTTCAGTGCCACTACATGGTATTTGCCCTTTGCCACGCCCTTTATTACGAAGTGTCCACGACTGTCGGCTCTGGAAACTCTCAGCATTGGCTTAGTCTTGAAAGCCGAATCAGAGAGGTCAGCGTAAAGTCCAACCATAATGCCAGCCAATGGTTCAAGGTTTTCAGCCTCAAGCACGTAGCCACTCACTTGAAACGTGTCGATAGAGTCGCCTGTTGAAAAGCTGTAAGTGTAGTTGCCCAAGGGGTTGCCCTCATTGTTGTCGGTTATGGCGTCGCTGAAGTCAACCGTATAAGTGGTGTTTTCCTTCAGCGAGTCTTTCAGATTAACGATAATCTTTTTGCCCATGCTCTTAATATCGGGCGCCTCAAGTTGTGGAGGCGAGATTACAACGTTCTCTGTAGGGTTGCTGATGTTTACGAACTCGTCGAAGTAAATGCTTATCTTTTTGTCCTTAACATTCACCCCACCATCATTAGGGGTAGTGTTAATAACTCGTGGAGGATTTTCATCAAACCAACCGCCATCGGGAGCACCCATTCTGGCGCATGAGGAGAGGCTTAAGATAAGTGTAAGAATAATCGAAATAGTTATAGGCGCAACTAAAATTAGTCGTGCCTGTGACTGTTTCTTATCACGCCTATGATTGTTTCTCATCATGCCTATAATTATTTTACGGTTGATAAATAAGTTGTTGTTATAGCTCCACCTGATAAGAAGGAACGTTCAAATCGAGCAGTTCGTCTATGTTCTTGCGGCTGTTGCTCAGTCGTGGCACTTTGTGCTGTCCGCCCAGTTTGCCCTTCGACTTGAGCCAGTCGTTAAACAATCCACTCTTAGCCTTTACTACTTCAAGTCGTTGAAGCGTAACGTCGTGGAAGCGCTTAGCCTCGTAGTCGCTGTTCAGCTCTTGCAACTTTTTGTCCAATAAATCGGCAAAAGCATCAAGACTGGCTGGCTCTTTTGAGAACTCTATCAGCCACTGGTGACGACACTTGGCATTATTGTCCATATAAACCGGTGCGGCTGTGTATTCAAGCACTTCTGCTCCCGTTTTCTCGCAAGCGAAAGCCAAGCCCTTTTCAGCATTGTCCATAATCAACTCCTCACCAAAAGCATTGATGAAATACTTGGTGCGACCAGTGATGATGAACTTGTATGGGTGAACTGACGTAAACTCTATGGTGTCGCCTATCATATAGCGCCAAAGTCCGCATGAGGTTGAGATTATCATGGCGTAGTTTTTGCCAACCTCAACACCCTCAAGAGGAACAATTCGAGGATTGTCAGAGCCATAATCTTCCATTGGCATGAACTCGTAGTAAACATCATAGTCGAGCATCAGCAGCATTGACTTGTCCGATGGGTCGTCTTGTATGCCGAAAAATCCCTCGCTGGCATTATACGTTTCCATATAGTGCATTTTGTCTGAGGTAATCAGTTGTTCGTATTGCTTGCGATAAGGGGTAAAGGCTATTCCGCCATGGAAAAATACTTCAAGGTTTGGCCAAACTTCTTCAAGGTGCTTCTTGCCCGAAATCTCCATAACCCTTACCAGCACTGACAGCATCCACGATGGCACGCCAGAGATGTTGGTAACGTTTTTGTTAAGCGTTTCATGGGCTAGTCGGTCGCGCTTCAGTTCAAAGTCGCTCAACAGGGCTGTCTGCTTCTTTGGAACGCGAATTAAATTAACCAATGGGTTAATATTCTCAATCAATATGGCGCTGAGGTCGCCCACAAGGCTGTCTTGGAAATTATAGTTTGGCGAGTGGCTGCCTCCGAGTATCAGGCCCTTGCCGTCAAACATCTTGCTTTCAGGATTGTTTCTAAGGTAAAGAGCCACAGTGTCAGTTCCACCTTTATAGTGAACTCTGTGCAATCCCTAGTAAGATACTGGTATAAACTTACTCTTGTCGTTGGTTGTTCCTGACGACTTGGCGTACCATTTCACCGTTCCTGGCCAAAGTATGTTAGCCTCGCCATGGCGCATACGGTCAATGTCGCCCTTTAACTCCTCGTAAGTATTTACCGGAACATAGTTGGCAAACTCTTCGTAGCTTCGTATCTTGCTAAAGAAATGATTTCGTCCGTATTCAGTGTTTTTAGCCTTTTCTACCAGATGAGCCAATACTCTGCGCTGTAGTTCCTCTGGCTTTGTATAATGAAGCTGCAACTCCCTCTGACGTGGAATAAACAGTTTGCTTGCAATCTTAGTTAAACTCATTATATATAAATATGTAAGTTCTAATTCAAATTGCAAATTTACACAAATTCTTTCGGTTAGTCAGATTGTTTGCTGAAAAAGTTGGTCTTTACACATCTTTTATAATATAGCGTTTTTAATAAGAAATAAACTCTGCCCTGTCATCACGACAAAGCAGAGTCTAAAAACTTTTCTAAATCTTAAAAATAAATGTATTAACTTATATATGCTTATTTAAAGCAATACTTCTTTATCAAGTCTTGCATCTCCTTTGTTCCTTCCTTGGTTTTACAGCACATTACAATGTAGTCAACCAACTTTGCAGGCATGGCTTTCTTTTTCCAAACATCGTGGCGAGTTTTCCACTGACCAGTGAAAGTGTCTTTGCTCACGAGCTTTAATATTCCATTGCGACCCATTTCAGTGTATTTGCCATTCTTGAAAGTGTATGTGCCATATTCGTGAGGCAATACAATATACTTGTTATTGCTCTTTGCAATCTCAGCGCAAGCGTATTCGCCATTGGCACGATACACTTTCACCTGAGTGTAATCTTTTCCGCAAATGGTCTTGCTCTCGCCCTCCCATTGCATAGATTCCATCAACCAAACGCCCACGAGTTCCTTGTCGGCAACCTTTTGCGCCTTTACTGGTGAAGCACTTGTCAGCATCATTATAAGTAAAGTGACTGACAATAATAGTTTGTTAATAACAGACTTTTTCATAATTGTTTATTTTTTAATTGTTAGTAATGGTTTTAACTCGATGCAAAATTATGAAACACCTTCATTGGTTGAAAATATTTTTGTTGGCAAAAACTTTGCAACTTACTTTACACATAATAAAAAGGTTTGCAAAAAGTTTGCAAACCCTTTATAACTTATTTATAATGAAAGGATAAACTCGTCCCACTGTTTGGCACTTCCTTTCTTGCTGAATACTTTTGAATAGAGGCGACTTCTTACGCTGCTGATGGTGCTGACGTCCTTACACAATACGTTTGCCATCTCTGAAGGGGCTATTCTTAACTTCAAAAGCAGGCTAACTTGATACTCTATTGCCGACATTTTATACAGTCTTTGCAACTTATATGTAAAGTCAGGATAAACTTTGTTAAGCTGTTCTTCTATCTTTTGCCACTCTTCTTTGCTCAGAGTTTTGCCAGTGTTTATTCGCTTGTAAAGTTCAAGGTAATAGTCTGAGTGCAGAAAATCTTGCTCTACGCTCTTCAGTGCGTTTGAAACTATCTGCGGACGATTTTCTCGCTCTCGGTTTATTTGCTCTAACAGTTGTTCAAGGTCTTTCTTTTTCTTGTAAGTGCGCCTTAGATACATAAACAGGGCTAACAGCAAAAGAACTATTACTGTAACAGAATATTTAAGGATATTGTTTTCTGACTTTAACTCTACCTCAGCCTTTGAAAACACATATTTGCCATGCGATTCAAGGTAAGAGTTTTCTTTTATTATCTCTTCTATCTGCTTAAGTCTTGACTGACTGAACGAGTTTTCTCTCTTCCAAGTATAAACTCTACCATGATGCTGTATGGTTATGATTGAGTCGTTTATCTTGTTTAGTGGGTAAGGGCTGTCGTCTTCAAAATACAGAAATTCGTTGTTGCCCTTATTCACCAATTTATACAGCGAAACATAGTCAGGGGCTATAATATTTCCGCTGTTGCTTACTGTCCACTGACCTTGATAAAAGTTGCCATTGGTTTCGTATATTCTGAGTACAGTAATTCCGTTGTTCGGATAAATGAAGGCACTGTCAAGGTCGGGGTATTGCAACTTTACCAGCGACCATGCTCCCTCTAAACAGAAGTTTTTCTGTTCTTCCTCTTTCTTACACCCACAAAATATTATGGATAAAAATAAAAATATGAATAACCTTCTCAGCATTTTCCGTTAACTCAACTTCAGCATAAGGTCTATTGGCTTTACTGCTTCCTTTATAATATCCGGGGCAACAGTTACTTCGGGCCACTCATATTTCAAACAGTTATATATCTTTGAAAGAGTGTTCAGCTTCATATACTCGCACTCGTTGCAACTGCAACCTACAGAGCCTTCGCTAATCTCTGGTGGAACTGGATAAAACTTCTTATCAGGGCACTTTTGCTGCATCTCATGAAGAATACCTACCTCTGTAGCTACGATAAACTCTTGCTTATCTGTTTCCATAACGTGCTTCAACATAACGGCAGTTGAGCCAACCACGTCTGCCATAGCCAGCACTGGGCCTTTGCACTCAAGGTGAGCCATTACCTCAGCATCAGGATGCTCTTTCTTCAGTTTGCTTATTCCGTCAACAGAGAATCGCTCATGAACATGGCAACCACCATTCCACAGCAACATATTACGACCAGTAACTGAATTAATATATGAGCCAAGGTTATAGTCAGGGCCAAAGATTATCTTCTCGTCTTTCGGGAAACTGCTGACTACCTTAACTGCATTTCCAGATGTAACCACACAATCGGTCAGAGCCTTAACGGCTGCAGTAGTGTTTACATAACTTATAACCTTATAGCCTGGGTGCTGCTCTTTATATTTCTTCAAGTCTTCAGCTCGACATGAGTCTGCCAAAGAACAACCTGAATTCAAGTCTGGCACAAGCACTTTTTTGTCAGGGCAAAGTATCTTATCGGTTTCAGCCATGAAATGAACGCCACACATTACTATAATATCAGCGTCGGTCTTCTGAGCCTGGCGAGCCAAAGCAAGAGAGTCGCCTATGAAGTCGGCAATGTCTTGCACTTCATCACGGGTGTAATAGTGCGCCATGATGATAGCGTTTTTCTGCTTGCACATTTCTCTTATCTCTTTCTTTATATCTATGTTGTCAGAGATTGGCTCGTCTGCGAAACCTTTCTTTGTCCATTCCTCTTTTGCCATGCCTTTTATTTATTTTATTATTTAATTAAATTCTATAAAAAAGAAAAATAAGAATAATAATAATAGTTGTGGAAACAGTTGATAAGTTTTTAGCCTTTTCACAGCCTTTTTAGTTATAAACAATATAGTGTATGTTATTAACCATACGAAATAATATCTTATCGCTGATTTTCAACTATATATAAAGTTATCCACAATTTCTTTGTATCACGATGCAAAGTTACGAAACATCTTTTAATAACAGTTGAAAAACGGTTGAAAAGTTATTGCAAAACTTATTAACAACTCTGCACTTATCCACACACTAACATTTATCCTCACTACCCTGTTGATAACTTGTGAGTTATAAAATGAATATACCTGCTTTTTCAACAGGTTATAAACGGGGTTTTCCACATTTATTGTGGATAAAGTAGTCCCCTTCGCCCCCTTAATTTTAGCTCTTGGTGGGGCTTAATCTTCTTTTTCTCCGTGTAAAATAGGGAGTGAGATGTGATATTTCACAGCTAAAAATCTGATAATACAAATGGCTAAGAACGATATAATAACCGTCAGACTGATGTTTAGCCCACATATTATCAGCAACCAATACAATACGCCACCTGCAACACTTGCCATGGCATAAATCTCTTTCTGAAATATCACTGGTTCGTTGTTCAAAAGTATGTCTCTTATTACACCACCTGCAGCACCTGTTATGCAACCCATTATTATGGCTACCCAAAAGGGGAAGCCACACTCAAGGGTCTTTTGAATACCTGCTATGGTGAAAAGTGCCAGTCCAAGCGTATCGGCAACGAACCAAATGTTTTCCATACGCTTTATGTAATGTGAAAACGCAATTATTACTATCTGTGCAAGGATAGTACATATAATATAAATAGGTGAGGTCATCCAGAATGGCGTAACGCCAAGCATTACGTCACGAATAGTACCTCCACCTATGGCTACGGCTATGCCGCAAACAAATCCTCCAAACCAATCGAAATGCTTCTGGGCAGCAAGTCGTATGCCCGAGAAAGCAAAAGCAAAAGTACCGATAAACTCGATTACCTTTTGCAGGGTGTTCATTACAATTGGGTCTTCAAAGAACATGGCTATTTATTCAATTTCCAAACCATTCCGTCTTTGGTGTCTTTTACTTCAAAACCAGCCTCTGCCAGGGCATCACGAATTTTGTCGCTTGTAGCCCAGTCTTTGTCAGCCTTAGCCTTTGCTCTGAGTTCAAGAACCATGTCAACCACCTTTGAGTAAGCCTCTTCACGGGCGCCGTTGTTGGCTGAAGTTTCATCTTTCAGTCCTAACAGGTCAAAGGCAAATGTGTTGATGGTGTCGGTAAGTTCCTTCAGGTCATCGGCTGAAATTTTTGACTTATGGTCGATGATGCTGTTTATCAAGTGGCACGACTCAAACAGATAACTTATAACGATAGGTGTCTGCAAGTCGTCATTCATTGCATCGTAGCACTTCTGGCGCAGTTCCGAAACAAACTTCTTTGTTTGTTCATCGCTGTTGCTTTCAACTGTAATTCTCTTTATGTCGTGAATGGCTGTAAGCAGTTTATCAAGTCCCTTTTCAGCTGCTATAAGTGCTTCGTTAGAGAAGTCAACAGTGCCTCTGTAGTGAGCCGACAGTATGAAGAAGCGTATGGTCATTGGCGAATAAGCTTTTTCCAACTTCTCGTGGTTGCCAGTGAAGAACTGGTCAAGTGTGATAAAGTTGCCCAACGACTTACCCATCTTCTGACCGTTGATGGTAATCATGTTGTTGTGTATCCAGTATTTTACCATTGGCTCGCCCTGACTTGCCACTGCCTGAGCAATCTCACACTCGTGGTGAGGGAACACAAGATCCATGCCACCACCATGAATATCGAACTTATTGCCTAAGTATTTTCTACCCATAGCAGTACACTCGCAGTGCCAACCTGGGAAACCGTCGCTCCATGGACTTGGCCAGCGCATAATGTGTTCTGGCGAAGCCTTCTTCCATAGTGCGAAGTCAGCTTGATTGTGCTTCTCTCCCACTCCGGCAAGTTCTCTTGAGTTGTTTATAATATCGTCAAGATTGCGACCGGAAAGTACGCCATAGTGATATTTCTTGTTGTATTTCTCTATGTCGAAGTAAATTGAGCCATTGCTTTCGTAAGCGAAGCCGTTGGCAATGATTTGCTTTACCAACTCCTCTTGCTCAATGATGTGACCCGTAGCGTGTGGCTCTATCGATGGTGGCAATACGTTAAGCGCCTCCATAGCTTTATGGTAGCGATTGGTGTAGTACTGAGCTATCTCCATAGGCTCCAGCTGTTCCAATCTTGCCTTTTTCTCTATCTTGTCGTCACCCTCATCAGCATCATGCTCCAAGTGTCCTACATCTGTGATGTTGCGTACATAGCGCACCTTATAGCCTATATGTTTCAAGTAGCGGAAAAGAATGTCAAACGTTATGGCTGGACGGGCGTGGCCCAAGTGAGCATCGCCATAAACCGTAGGACCACAAACGTACATTCCCACGTTAGGAGCCTGAATAGGTTTGAACAATTCTTTTTGTCTTGAAAGGGTGTTATATATAAACAGTTTCTGTTCCATAGAGCTATGTGTCTTATTATTTGGCTGCAAAGTTACGAAATAAATAATTAATATAAGTGATGTTTAAGGGAATTAAAAGAGAAGTGTAAGTGAACTGACAAACTGTATTAGGTAATTAGAGTTGGTGTAAAGATATGAAAAGACCTGCCCTGATTCTCATCAAAGCAGGCCACTGATTGTATGACGTATAGGTTAGATTGATATCTTTTTATCAGTATCTGAGTATCTGACCTGGCATAAGTCTCATGCGTGGGCTTATGTGGTTCATATCGCAGAGTTTCTTTACGGTTACGCCACGCTTCTTTGCGATGGTGGCGAGTGTTTCTCCGCGTGATACTTTGTGGAAGAGTATTTCTTCGCTTTGGCTGATGCTTGCTGTGGTGTGCTCTTCGCCTGACTCATTGCCTTGAACGAGTTCGCGTGTGTAGCCACCATTGCCAACCTTTCCGCGCAGGCG
>CAZPNJ010000017.1:9285-15970 GCA_964587765.1 uncultured Prevotella sp. | reverse complement strand
ATATGATGTTGCACGTGCAAGATGGGGAGGCAAGTGGCGTATGCCAACTTCAGACGAGATGAACGAGTTGATCAAAAACTGTAAGTGGGAAATGGCAGTTAAAAGTGGTACTAATGTGTATAAGGTAACGGGCAAGAATGGCAAGGTTATTTATTTGCCAGCAGGAGGCTACGTTAGAGGTAAATTGTGGTATAACAGAGGTTCTTACGGAATGTATCGTTCATCAACCTACGATCAGGAGCACGAGCCTGGCGCATACTACATGATTTTCAGTGCCGATACGATTGCCGTGTATAGTTCGTACCGTTCTATGGGTATGAACATACGTCCTGTCAAGGATAAGACACCAATTAATAATTCTAACATATAAATGGATAATAAATTTATGAACCAGTTCTCGCTCGAGGGCAAGGTTGCACTTGTAACGGGAGCTGCTTATGGCATTGGCTTCGCCATGGCTGAAGCATTTGCAAAGGCAGGCGCAAAGATAGCGTTCAACTGCCGCAGTCAGCAACACTTAGACAAGGCATTGGCCGATTATAAGGCTAAAGGCATTGACGCAAAGGGATATATCGCCGACGTAACAGACGAAGCACAGGTAAAAGAACTCGTTAGCAAAATAGAAAACGACCTTGGCGTTATCGACATTCTCGTAAACAACGCAGGTATTATCAAGCGCATACCAATGACAGAAATGAGCGTTGAAGAGTTCCGCCAAGTTGTTGACATTGACCTTAACGCCCCATTCATCGTATCAAAGGCTGTTATACCAGCCATGATAAAGAAAGGTCACGGCAAGATTATAAACATCTGCTCAATGATGAGCGAACTGGGTCGCGAGACCGTTTCAGCCTATGCTGCCGCTAAGGGTGGACTGAAGATGCTCACCCGCAACATCTGCTCAGAGTTTGGCGAGGCTAACATTCAGTGCAACGGCATTGGCCCTGGCTATATCGCAACCCCACAGACAGCACCACTGCGCGAACGTCAAGCCGACGGTAGCCGTCACCCATTCGACAGTTTCATCGTTGCCAAGACCCCTGCTGCACGTTGGGGAACTCCGGAAGACCTTATGGGGCCAGCAGTGTTCTTAGCATCTGACGCATCAAACTTCGTAAATGGTCACATACTTTACGTTGATGGTGGCATATTGGCTTACATTGGCAAGCAACCATAAAGAGTAATAGAATCTTTTCATAATAGAACATTTAAATGATTAACAACGAGGAACTCTCTGCTCTATAGAGAGTTCCTTTTCTTTTGCACAATAATGGGCTGACGCCGTTTGCGCCAGCCCTTTTGAATGAGTTTTATAAAATCTGATTATATTTTATAGAGATAGGCAGAATCTTTATTTGCCCATGTGGCGAGTGAAAGCCGGAAGATTGTCGCTGCTTGTGCGAGTTGCCTTTGAGTAACCATTGCGATAGTAATTCCAGTCATAGCTGCTCAGGTAGTTCAAGCGGAAAGTTGTGCCATCTTCAAAGCGTCCGTCAAAGTAATTATCGGTGAGATTATAGTCGTATATATTTACGTAATAGTTGTCCTCTATATATTTAAGATGTATTACGCCTGCTGTTACACTCCAACGAAACTCACTAAATACGTATGAGCGTGGGGCGTTATAGCCGAAGTGGTCAACCTGATAGCCAGTACCGTCTGAGTTGAACGTTATGGTAGAGTTTGATGCGTAGTAATCGCCATCATAGCCGTTGAAAGTCATATATATGTGCATATTACCCTGCCATGTACCTCTTAATGTAGATCTTATCTCATCGTCTTCGCTCCAACAACTGGTGAATGTAGTCGTTAAAACAAACATTGCTGCTAAAAGAGTAAAAAAGCGTTTCATAATCTTGCCTCCTAACTATGGGTTTTATGTTGATACATTGTAATTTTTATACTGCAAAGTTAGGCGATGTTTTTCTCCTTTGCAACGTATTTTCCCTACAAGTTTGGGAGAAATCCCTATTCATTACTCTTTTCAATGGCAGCTATTATATTGAAGCTTTTGCTTTATTTGAACCTTATGCTGGCGCCAGCCATTAGCCAGAGTCCGGGTTGTTTTACTCCGGCTATGTCGTAATAGCGGTGACAGGTCAGGTTGTCGGCTTTTACATAAATACTGTAGGTTGGTTTGGTCCACTGCACTTTGCAATCGAGTTTGGCGTAAGGGTGATAGCCGTTCATGCGCTGCTGCCAGCGCAATGCCCACGATGCTGTAAGAGATTTATAAATCTGGTGGTCTAAACCAAACGTAAGTTTGTGGCGCAGATATTCAAGAGCCTAGAGCGAGCGCAGTATCTGCTGCGCTGTTTCATGGCGCTGGTGAATATAAGCGTAGCCAAAAGTTACCTTATTTATATAAGAGGGACGACCGAGCAATTCGCTTGGTTTAAGCGAAGCCTCAACCGATGCGCCCATATTGTTGAGCTTGCCAATATTCAGAGCATGGTAAGGGCCAGTTTGCTCGGTAAGATAAACCCAGTCAATCATGTTGCGACAACGAGCGTAGAAAGCACTTGCCACAACTTCAACGCCACAATGGCGATAGCGAGTGCCAACCTTAAACGTAGAGTTGCGCTCAGACTTTAAGTTTTTATCGCCCACCTGCGCGCTGTTCTTTGCGTAAAGGTCGGTATAAGTTGGCACACGCAGAGCCTTGTTCCACGAAGCATAAAACTTCCAGTCGTCGTTAGGCCTGTAACTAAAATCAATGCCAGGATAGAGGTGGAAGTCGTTGTCAAGTCCCGTGTTGCGGTTAGCCATTAGTCCCATAGATAAAGTAAATCCGCCCAATATTACGTTATGTTCAGCAAAGATGCTGGTGTTGGTGCGCTTGCCCTCGTGGGTGTATTCACGGTCAGAGCCATGAATTGGCTTAAAGTCGGCGCTATCCATTGGCTCACCATAGATAGTGCTTATAATATGCTCACGACGAATATCAGCCCCAAGAGCCGTCTTGCCCAACAGCCATGCAAACGAAACGTTGAGCGAAGCGCCATAAACCTCTGTCTTGTGATAGTTTTCGCCCCATGCAGCACCCGTCTTGCCCTTTATCCACTGATAGTGGTCGCCGTCAACATGACCATAAACGGTTGGCGTAATCAGCAGTTCGTGAGGCAGGTTTTTAATTTCTGCTGAAACAGAACCAAGCGCGCGATAAGTCTCCTCGTACTGGTTTTTGCTTTTTACGCCATAGAAAGTGCCAGCACCAAAGTCTTGCGATGAAAAGCCACCCTGAAAATTCAGAGTAAAATGCTTGTTCAAATCCCAAAATCCCTGACTGAACAGGCGCCTCTTCGTGAAATCAGTGTTCTCAGCACCACCATCGCTGCGCATTATGCCACCACTAAATTGAACTCGCTTGTAGCTATCGCCAAGAGCCACGCCCGTGCCAATGCCAAACGAGCCAAACGAGCCACCCTCAAGCGCAATGCGCTCGCCATTCTCATGGTCAACCTTTGTGACAATGTTTATAGCGCCACTGAAGGCTGACGAGCCGAACACTCTCGCCGAAGCGCCTTCCAACACTTCAATGCGCTCAATATCAGCAAGGGCTACAGGAAAGTCGGCAGCGTTATGACCAGTCTGAGGCGAACTTAACGGCATACCGTTAAGCAGAATTTGAATTTGGTCGAAAGTGCCTCCATTGATGGAAATGTCCGTCTGAACACCAAAGCCACCGCTCTGACGGACATCTACTCCCGTGGCTAATTTCAACACATCGTTAACGCTCTCGACGGCGGCATGGTTAATGTCGTCACGAGTAATAACGCTAACAATCTTCGCTGACTGCAATGCTGTCAGCGGCGCTCTGCTACCAGTTACCACCACTTCGTCTAACTTGACGTCGCTGCCCATTACGCTGTCTGCCTTTGCTGGCATAGACTTTACGCTTACGCCCTCGGCTTTAGCATAGGTAAGAGTGGCAACGCTCAGCACGCCAATCAATACCTCTTTGCCCAGAACGGCAAAAAGCGAATAGCCATGGCGCGAGAAGTGTTTGAACTTCAGCGGAGCTTGCTTGTTAAACCTTTGTTTATACATAAAAATTATTTATAAATAAAACGCCCTTATTGGCGTTTGAGGCGCAAAAGTAATAACTTTTTTTGGCATTTAGACCAAGAAAGCGTACTTTTGCATTATACAAATCAAAACTATACGAAATGACAGCACTAACAGGCATTATTCTATTTGCCCTCGTTGCTTTGGCAGGTTGGGCAATAGCAGAAATCAAGTATCGCAGCATCAGTTTCACCCATAGCGAAGAGGAGCAGACAGCACAGGCTAACCTTAACGCTCAGTAGAAGGGCTATGAGGAGAAAAACATTCGCGATATTCTTAAAACCAGCACATTCAAAGGCTTTAACGCAGTAGGCTAACAGAGGTCTGTTGCGTTTTGCCTCTTTGTTTATAACTATTCAGGAGGTGACAATATGGACGTTGAACAGGTAAACAAGATTATTTCTCGCCATCAGGGATTGTCGCAGACGCTTGGCATGGAATTTTTCTCCACGCCCAACCCTGACACCTGTATGGCAAAGATGAAGGTTGACGAGCGCAATCGCCAGCCTTTCGGATTTCTTAGCGGTGGCGCTACCCTTGCGCTTGCCGAAAACCTTGCCGGTGTAGGCTCATCGGCACTTTGCCCTGGCAAAATCTGCGTTGGCATAGGCGTAAACGGCAACCATGTTAAAGCCGTCAGCGAGGGCGACACCATTACAGCCACGGCTCACCTGAAGAGCAAAGCCAACAAACTGCACGTTTGGCAAGTTGACGTGCGCAACAACGCTCACGAACTTATTTCTTCCATTCAGGTAACAAACTACATAATCTCGCCGCAAGACAAAGCTGCCGGTAAGAAGAAAGAGGCAGAAGGGAGCGACACTACCGACAAAGCAAAAGAAGATAAATAAAGCGTGAAGGCATTTGTACTTTATCGCCTGCCAAGACAGCAGCACTACGTGCGTCTTGATATGGGCTCAACTGAGCCGCTTGTTTGCCACTCGCTAAGCGAGGTGTGTGAAAGAAGCGGTTTTGTTTTTGCGCCCTTTACGCAATCGGCTCAGCAGCCCCTGTTGCTATTCACGCCTGTGACTGTTTCTAATCACGCCTGTGACTATTTCTATTCACGCCTACGAACAAAAATAGCCACGCCTATGAATAGCAGCGCCCTCTGCGAGGGGGCTCACGACACTGCCTGCGAGGCTGTCAGCAATGACTATTCTCGCAGCTTTGACATAGTAAAGCAATGGCTCGCTGAAAAGAAGGTGGGTAAGGTGGTGCTCGCCCGCTATAAAGACATTACACTGAAGGACAAGCCCGACTTAGAGCGACTGTTTCACAGCGCCTGCCAGATGTATCCCCGAATGTTTGTAGCACTAATATCGGCAAAGGCTTGCGGCACTTGGCTTATGGCGACGCCCGAAACGCTGTTAAGCAGCGACGCCAACGGTAATTGCCAGACTATGGCGCTTGCCGGAACTATGCGCCTCGACGATTGTCAAACGGGTTTTGACGACCCTTTAGGCAAAGGACTATCCACAAAAATAGCATGGAGCCATAAAAACCGCCAAGAGCAAAAGATTGTGGCCGACTACATTCGTGAGCGACTGGCGCCAATAGCCCGTGGCATTATTGAAAGCGAGCCTTACACTTCGCGCGCTGGCAATCTGGTGCATCTGCGCAGCGACTTCTCTTTCCGCATAGCCAAAAGCAATCTCAGCGCAGTGATTGAAACCCTATTCCCCACCCCAGCCGTTTGTGGCATGCCCAAGGCAGAAGCTAAGGCGTGTATCAGCGCCAGCGAAAGTTTCAATCGCGAGTATTACAGCGGATTTGCAGGACCACTAAACATGAGCGTTGGCGATAATGAACAGGCAAGCAGCAATCTGTTTGTTTCTCTCAGGTGCATGAAGATTACCGACCAGAAGCTAAGGCTGTTTGCCGGTGGAGGCATTTTGCCCGACAGCGACAAGCGGAGCGAATGGCTCGAAACGGAGGCGAAGATGAACACTATTCTGCAAATAGTTGGCTAAGCCACAAGAGTAAGCGCCCGACTAAAACTTAAACACTCAACCCCATACTATATAATAATGTATAGCAATAAAGAAAACGTAAACATTCTGACCTCGCTGCTGCTTGAGCAGGGCTTTAGCAGAGCTGTGCTTTGCCCAGGTTCTCGCAATGCGCCAATAGTTCACGATATTGTCGAGACAGGCAGCATCGCTTGCGTTTCAGTCACTGACGAGCGCTCGGCAGGCTTTGTGGCGCTTGGCATGGCACTGGAAACGGGGCAGCCTGTTGCCGTTTGCGTAACTTCCGGCTCAGCGTTGCTTAACGTTGCGCCAGCCGTTGCCGAAGCCTACTACCAGCGAGTGCCGCTATTAGTCATCTCTGCCGACCGACCTGAGGCTTGGATTGGTCAGCAAGACGGACAAACCATACGCCAAACGGGGGCATTGGCAAACGTTGTAAGTAAGTCCATTAGTCTGCCAGAGCCTCACAACGACGTTACTCGCTGGCATTGTAACAGGCTGGTGAACGAAGCCCTGATTACCCTAAAGCAGAGCCAGCGCCCTGTTCACATAAACGTGCCAATAAGCGAGCCTTTGTTTGAGTTTACGCAAACGAAACCGCCATCTGAGCGAGTGGTTCACGCTATTAAGGCAACAGAGAAAGC
>CAZPNJ010000017.1:0-9275 GCA_964587765.1 uncultured Prevotella sp. | reverse complement strand
TCTTTGCCGCAGAACGACAACAAGGTAAAGGCAGAGAAAGCGCTTGAAATAAACACTACAAACAGCAAGCGCCCAATGGTTGTAGTAGGGCAACTTAGCGAGGGCGAGGCTAAAGTCTGTGCGCCATTACTAAAGCAACTGTCGCAATACTGCGCCATAGTACAAGAGTGCCTTGGCGCTTACGACTTCTCAATGCCACTGCTGCGCACTGCAAACATTAACGAGATAAAAGAAAACGCTGACTATGCGCCCGACTTCGTGGCTTACGTTGGTGGCACGATTATAAACAAACCTCTGCGCAACTATCTGCGCTCAGTAAAAGACTTGCAGGTTTGCGTAACCAACACTGGCGAAGAACTGCTTGATACGTTTCAGCACACGACATTGGTTGCATCAGCCACAGCAGAACAACTACTCTGCGCCCTGCTTGACAGTTTGCAGAAATCAACCTCAGAGAAAAAGACGCTATACAAGGAGTTTGCCAACTTGTGGCACAACTTCCTTAATCAGCCCATAGAGATAAAGGTAACGGGCGCCCTTACCTCAGACTTTGTGGTAAGGACGTTCTATGACAGACTGAAGAACTTTGGAAAGACTTATCGCATATATGCTGCCAACAGCACTGCTGTTAGACTGGTAAATAAATATTCCGACAGCCACGTACGCTGCAACAGAGGCGTCAACGGTATTGAGGGCAGCCTGTCAACAGCAGTGGGTGGCTCGTTAGTCACCGACAAGCAGTGTTTCTGCATAATTGGCGACCTTAGTTTCTTTTATGACAGCAACGCCCTGTGGAACAAGCCGTGGCGCAACAATCTGCGCATAATATTGCTAAACAATGGCGGAGGCAGAATATTCAAAGACCTTAAAGGTTGCTCGGCAAGCAGCGCATTCAGCAATTATATTTCAGCGCAGCACAATGCCACTGCCGAGGGCATCTGCCAGAGTTATGGCGTAAACTATTATTCCGCTAAAAGTTTGGCTGACTTTGACGATGCGTTTAATCAGTTTATGAGCGCAGGCTGTAAGTTGCCCGCTATACTTGAAGTATTCACCGATTAAAACAAAAATACAATATGGCTAATAGAGAGTGGAAGCCTATCAGTGGCTTCAATTTTAAGGAGATACTCTTTGAAGAGTATAATCACATTGCAAAGATTACGATAAACCGTCCTCGCTATCGCAACGCATTTACCCCACTCACAACTTGGGAGATGTCGCAGGCATTCAGCTACTGTCGCGAGTGTCAGGATATTCGTGTAGTGTTGCTTACAGGTGCGGGTGACAAGGCTTTCTGTTCTGGTGGCGATATGCACGTTAAAGGTCGTGGAGGCTATGTTGGCTCTGATGGTGTGCCAAGACTAAATGTCCTTGACGTGCAGATGCAGATACGCCGACTGCCAAAGCCCGTAATAGCAATGGTCAACGGCTATGCCATTGGTGGTGGTCATGTGCTGCACGTAATGTGCGACCTTACTATCGCTTCAGAAAATGCCATATTCGGACAAACAGGGCCAAAGGTTGGTTCGTTTGACGCTGGTTTCGGCGCTTCTTACCTTGCGCGCATGGTTGGACAAAAAAAGGCTCGTGAGATATGGTTCTTGTGTAAGCAATACTCCGCTCGTGAGGCTGAGCAGATGGGAATGGTTAACTAGGTCGTACCATTCGACAAACTTGAAGATGAGTGCGTAGAATGGGCTGAGACTATGATGCAGCGCTCGCCACTTGCCCTTCGCATGATAAAGGCTGGACTTAACGCCGAACTTGACGGACAGGCTGGCATACAGGAACTGGCAGGCGATGCCACCATGCTATACTACACAATGGACGAAGCACAAGAGGGTGGTAAGGCGTTTCTTGAAAAGCGCAAGCCTGACTTTGACCAGTATCCTATGTTCCCATAAACAACTGCGCACCTTACCGCAAACTGAAAGAATATAAAGGTCAGTCTATCATTTGCAAGTCGCGAAACATTTTAGCGTAGGCCTCTGCCTTCTTTTCAAGTTTCAGTGGATAGGCACGTGACGAACTTGGCATACGATAAAGACTGAGCTGGCGACTGCCTACAAGGAAGTTGATACATGAACCCATGTCTGGTATTTCAACACCGAAGTGCGAAGCAAAAACTGAAGTGGCAAGCTGACCAGCAGTCAACACAGCACGGCACTGAGGCAACTGGCTAAGCAGATTGTCAAGGTCAACTGGCTCAACTATATCAAGGTCTTTATCTGAAGCCGTGTTTTTAGTGCGACGTATGCGGTAAGCAGTATCGTACAGGGCAATGCCCTTTTCGGCAAGAAATACTTTCAGCGGTTCAAGTTTGTAGGTTTTGTTGGCAGCGTCAACGAAATAGTTCTTGTCTTGAAAGAATATATGGCCAACTATGCGCCACATATCGTTTTGGAAGTTAGGATAGTAAAACTTCATGCTCCACCGCTTTTCGGCTGGTGGAAACGTGCCAAGCATAAGCAGTCTGGCGCTTGACGGAAGAAATGGTTCAAAAGGGTGCGTTTCTATCATAATAGGAACATTGGTTATGTTTGGCAAATATAGCATATTTTCCGCAAATTGAAATAAAGACAACAAACTTGAGACAACACTCAGCATGATATTTCACCCACTACACACTCAGTTGCCCAAGCCACATAAGATGAACAATCCGTTTGATTATGTGCCAGATGCTCTGTGCCTGTTGGCTGCGGAGCAAACCAAGGCACTTATAAAGCGTAACGGTCAGTGGTACGACGAACTGACGCTGGGCAAAATGTTTGGTGTGCTTGTAGTGGAGCGCACTTGTGACGACGGCATCATCGAACTGGGTTTCCTTTCTGCCTATTCGGGGCAAATTCTCGGTCGTAGCGATTGGGCAGACTTTGTACCTGCCGTTTTCGATTATCTGCAAGAGGGAGGGTACTTTAAGACACACGAGGCTGAGATTACAACAATCAACAAACAGATTAACGCTATACTGAACAGTCAAGAACATAAAAACGCAAAGGCAGAATTAGAACAGACCATAGCCAATGCCGACACTGCCATAACAGATTACAAAAAAATGATGGCAGAGGCTAAGGCAAGGCGCGACGCAGTTAGGGCTACTGCCAACGAGGCGGAGCTGATACGTGAAAGTCAGTTTCAGAAAGCCGAACTAAGGCGAATAAAACACTCGTGGCGAGAGCGCATAAACGCTTGCGAAACGCAACTGAAAGCCCTTGACAATGAACTGGCGCAGATGAAAAGTCGCCGTCATAAACTATCTGATGCCTTGCAGAGATGGCTGTTCAGCCAGTTTGTAATGCTTAACGACAAGGGCGAGCGCCGCAATCTGCTCGACATATTTCACGACTTCAACGGGCAGTTGCCCCCTGCCGGCACAGGCGAGTGCTGTGCCCCAAAGCTGTTGCAATACGCTTATGCCAACAATATGAAGCCCGTCTGCATGGCTGAGTTCTGGTGGCAGCCACCATCACAAAGAGGCAAAGAAGTCGTTACCGATGGCGAAGTAAGACATCACCAGACGTTCTACCCATCGTGTCGTGGCAAATGTTTGCCCACGCTTACCTATATGCTGAGCCTGTCAAATCAGCAACCGACAGCCAAGCCTTCCGAGCCGCTGCGCATAATATACGAAGACGCAGACATAGTAGTGGTAGATAAGCCAGGCGGAATGTTGAGCGTTCCGGGCAAGGGCAACGAGCCAAGCGTTGAAACCATAATACGCCGCAAATGCTGCAACGACTACGACGGCCCGATTATAGTACATCGGCTCGACATGGACACCTGCGGCATAATGGTGCTGGCAAAGAACAAGACTGCCCACCAGCGACTTCAGGCACAGTTTCTTAATCGCCGTGTTCACAAGCGTTATATAGCACTGCTTGAGAAGCCCACCGACAAGCGCCGAGGAACAATAGACTTGCCCCTCTGCCCCGATATTGATGACCGTCCGCGACAAAAGGTTGACTTCAGCATTGGCAAGCCTTCGATAAGCGACTATATTATAATAGGTGAACAGCAATATAAAGACTGGCAATGCAAAGGCCACACACTTGTGGCACTTTATCCGCACACGGGGCGCACTCATCAGCTAAGGGTTCACTGCGCCAGCCGCCAAGGGCTAAACAACCCCATTGTTGGCGACCGTCTTTACGGCTCACGCAACGCTGCCACTACCCTATGCCTTTGCGCCGATAAAATAGTATTTAGTCACCCCATATCGGGACACCCATTAAAATATGTGGCGAATGAACTGGTTTAGGCTACGACGCCATGTAAGCCACTCGTGGTGAGTGCCGGGCGACTCATAGAAGTCGCACTTGCAACCAGTGGAACGAATAGCCTCAACAAGTTTCTGAGTGCCGAAGTTCTCTTCAGAACCGATGCTCAAAAACATATAATGAACCTTGTCGTTGAACTCTTTGCTGCGAGCAAACACGCCATCGTAGCAAGTCTTAACGTCAAGTCCGAAGATTGCACCACTGAAACCACCAATGTAAGAGAACTTATCAAGGTTGGTAAGTGTAATGTCGAACGTTTCGTGACCGCCCCACGAAAGACCAGCCATACCACGATGGTCGCGGTCGGGAAGCGTACGGAAAGTGCGGTCGATAGTCGGAATTAGCTCGTTAATCATCACCGTTGTAAAACTCTTGCCGTACTTAGCCTGAGCCTGTTCGCGTGTTTCGCCCTTGGCTGGCACAAATGGCATAGAGCAGTCACCATTGTCCATGACGACAATCATTGGCTTAGCCTCGCCCTTAGCAATGGCATTGTCCATAATGTGCTGCATATAGCCCTGAGTGCTCCAGCCCGTCTCGTCCTCGCCCATGCCGTGCTGCAGGTAGAGCACTGGGTAGCGCTTCTTGGTCTTTATCTCATACTCGGCAGGAGTGTAAACAAAGCAGCGGCGCCAACGGTTTTGTGAAGGCGAGAAGTAAGCCAACTCGCGCACCATACCCTTAGCCACGCCTTGCTGTGGACGGTAGTAATCACCCTCGCTGCCCTCCGGCACCTCAAGTGCACTTGCCTCTTTGCAACAACCGAAATAGGTGCGTGAGGCGGGATCTACCATGGACACGCCGTCAACCACGAGGAAGTAATAGTGAAAGCCTACGACCAGTGGGTCGGTCTTGCCCGTCCACAAGCCATGGTCGTCGCGCTCCATGTCGTACTTCTTACCGCATATATCCACCTGAACACGTTGCGCCTTAGGCGCAAAAAGGCGGAAATAGCCCACACGGTTTTCATCTACACGTGGAAAGTCACTGCCGGGAACAGCCGTTTCAGACACTTTGCCGGGCAACACATTGTTAACACTCGTTTGTGCGGCAACCACCATGCTTAGCAAAGCAGATGCCAGTAATACAGATAACCTTTTCATCGTTTTAATCGAGTTTTTTTATTGATAGTTAGTAATAGAATTCTTAGTGGAGGCTTATGCAGTCCACCATTGGTCTGCATAAGCTTACGATTTCAAATCAGTTGTTATTCTCAATAGTCTGCATCAGTTTTACGGCATCAACATATTGCGCTATGCCAACGCTTATCTCCTGTGCAGCCTTCATTGCCAAGACAACCGTCTGCGGACGGTGTACCACGTCGCCGCCGGCAAACACACCCTTACGAGTGGTCATGCCCATTGGCACCTCTTGGGTAATAACGTAACCCTTATCGTCAACATCAATGCCGTCGGTTGTGGAAACAATTCTGTCGGCAGGAATAGCGCCAATGGCAATAAACACACGGTCAAACTCCATAATCTGCTCACCCTCTGGCGTTACGGCACGAATGGCTTTCACTCTACCGTTTTCGCCGATAAACTCTTCTGCCACGGTCTGCCAATAGAAGTGAACACCCTCCTTAACGGCAGCCTCATACTCAGAGCGTATGGCAGGCATATCCTCCTCTGTCTTTCTATACAATACCGACACTTCATTGCCAAAGCGCAGAGCCGTTCTGGCTGCGTCCATAGCCACGTTGCCGCCGCCAATGACAGCCACGCGCTCGCCATCTCTCAATGGCACACGCTCTCTGCCCACAGCGCCAACGTTATAACTGGTTACTTGGTGCAACAGATAAACACTCTGGTTTATGCCATGCAGTTTCTCGCCCGGCACACCCATATCTCTTGGCAAAGCCGTACCCGAACCAATGAATATGGCATCGAAGCCCTCACCAAATATGCTGTCGATGGTAAGTCCGTTTCTGCCCACCATGCTGTTTACCTTAAAGTCAACGCCCAGGGCCTTAATCTTCTCTATCTCGGCACGTACCACAGCCTTTGGCAATCGGTACTCAGGTATTCCGTACATAAGCACACCGCCAGCCTCGGCCTGACCTTCGTATATGGTCACGCTGAAGCCCTGTCGCGCCAGTGTACCAGCCACGGTAAGCCCGGCAGGACCAGAGCCGATTACAGCCACACGGCCACGAGTCTTCTGCACCAACTTCTCGCGCGTCAGATTCATTTGCGTATCAAAGTCGGCGACAAAACTTTCAATTCTTCCGATTTGTATTGGATTACCCTTCTTGCCAAGTATGCAGTTGCCCTGACACTGACGGTCGTGAGGGCATACTCTACCACAGATGGCAGGCAGGTTACTACGGTCGTTAATTATCTTCATGGCTTCGCCCATATTGCCCATAGACACTTGATGAATAAAGTCCGGTATATGGTTAGATATAGGACAGCCCGTTACACAAGTCGGTTTCTTACAATGCAGGCAACGCTGTGCCTCCGCAATAGCTTCTTTTGCGGTAAATGGTTCTTGCACCGCTAATGTCAAGTCGTTATCCATATATTATTTATGTATAGTTGCAATGTGCGAAGTAACAACTTTTCTTTCACATTGACAAGTCAACAGCCATTTTTTTCAGCAATTCGACAAAAAAGCAGGGCATTTATACGTACCTTTGCATACAGATAAAGGAAATATAAAATAAATAAGACGTATGAAAAAGTCATTCAAGATTGAGGTTGATTGCGCCAACTGCGCAAACTTAGTAGAAAACGCACTAAAGAAAGAGAGCGGTATAAAAGATGTTGTAGTGAACTTCATGACTCAGAAAATGAAGGTTGAGTTTGAAGACAGCGTTGACGTTGAGGCAATGAAAGAGAACATGCTAAAAACGGCGCGCAAGATAGAGCCAGACTTTGAAATAGAATAAAACAGACGTTTCTGAAACCATATATATATAAATATGAACAAAAAACAACGCAGAATGTTATGCCGTATTCTGCTTTCAATCGCACTGCTCATAGCCGTGCAACTGATTGACCTTAGCGGTTGGTTAAGGCTTACGGCATACCTAATAATATATGCAATAATCGGTTACGACATATTGTGGAAAGCCATTCGTGGCATCATAAACCGACAGGTGTTTGACGAGAACTTCCTTATGGCGGTGGCTACCGTGGGTGCCTTTTCGCTTGCCTTATACGAGCGCAGCGGCGACTATCTTGAGGCTATCGCCGTAATGCTGTTTTACCAGATAGGCGAGTTCTTCCAGAGTTATGCCGTGCGCCGCAGTCGCAAAAGCATTGGCGAACTTATGGACATTCGCGACGACTATGCCAACATTGAGCAAGACGGCAAGATAGTTAGGGTTGACCCCGACGAGATAGAGATTGGGCAAACGATAATAGTGCAGCCCGGCGAGAAAATTCCTATCGACGGCATAATAACAGAAGGCGAGTCAACGCTCGACACCGCCGCACTGACAGGCGAGTCGCTGCCACGCGACGTTGAGAAAGGCATGGAAGTTATAAGCGGTTGCATAAACACCACCGGAGTATTGCGCATACGCACTACAAAGTTGTTTGAAGAGTCAACCGCCACCAAAGTGCTTGAACTGGTTGAAGACTCCAGTTCGCACAAGTCGCGCTCAGAGGCGTTCATCTCGCGCTTTGCCCGCATCTACACGCCCGTTGTGTGCTACAGCGCATTGGCGTTGGCACTATTGCCACCGCTGTTCAGAATGTTGTTCATGAACATGCCAGCCGACTGGGACACATGGATTTACCGTGCGCTTATATTCCTTGTTATCAGTTGTCCGTGCGCATTGGTTATAAGCATTCCGCTGAGCTTCTTCGCCGGCATTGGTGGCGCCAGTCGCGAGGGCATATTGGTAAAGGGTGCCAATCTGTTTGAAACGTTGTCAAGGGTGCGCACTATGGTATTTGACAAGACCGGTACGCTCACGCTCGGCATCTTTGAGGTAAACGCCACGCACAACCCTAAGGACGCCGACATGACCGACAGCGAACAGCGCAACCACCTGATAGAACTTGCCGCAATGGTTGAGTCGTCATCTTCTCACCCCATCAGCAAGAGTCTGCGCCGAGCATACGGCAAGGAGATAGACACCAATCGCGTTACAAACGTTAAGGAGATTAGCGGCCACGGCATCATGGCTGAGGTTGACGGTCAGAAGGTAGCCCTTGGCAATGAAAAGCTTATGGCAAAACTGGGCATTGACTATTGCCACTGCCACACCGCAGGCACCATCATTCACATTGTCATTGACGGCTGTTACGCCGGCCACATCGTTATGGGCGACGTAGAGAAAACCAACGCCGCAAAAGCCATAAACGACTTGCACGCTGTCGGCGTAAGCCATACGGTAATGCTTACGGGCGATATGTCGCCAGTGGCTAACCAAGTGGCGAAAGACCTGCACATTGACGAGGTACACAGTGAACTGCTGCCTTCTGAAAAGGTCAGCATCGTGGAAAGGCTTATCGCCGAGCGCCAGTCAAAGGGTGCGGTTGCCTTTGTGGGCGATGGCATTAACGATGCGCCAGTGTTGGCTCGTGCCGATGTGGGCATTGCCATGGGCGCATTGGGCAGCGACGCCGCCATTGAAGCCGCCGACGTAGTGCTTATGGACGACAATCCCGAAAAGATAGCCAAAGCCATACGCATATCTCGCAAGTGCCTGGGCATAGTATGGCAAAACATCGTCTTCGCCATCGGCATCAAAGCAGCCTGCCTTGTATTGGGCGCAGTGGGCATAGCCAACATGTGGCTCGCCATCTTCGCTGATGTCGGCGTAATGATTATCGCCGTACTTAACGCCATCAGAGCAATGTACGTTCGTAATGTATAAACACATTCTAACGTTGCTTTCCTATACAAGAAAAGAGTGCGATACATATCGCACTCTTTTTTTTCAAGGCACCAGCCCTAATTGCGCATTGCAAATTGTTTCGTTTTAACATTTAAAACTGTATATGTTAACGCAAAAACGTTCGAGTTGAGGAGCAAGTTTTTGAG
>CAZPNJ010000016.1:0-16045 GCA_964587765.1 uncultured Prevotella sp. | reverse complement strand
CATAGAACAAATAAAACAGCAAGAAAAGTAGAATGGATAAAACAGCTCTTATTAAAAGAATACAGGAGATTGAAGGTTTAAGCATTGAGGAGCGTTCTGCCTTGCTTGGACTGTTGCGCTCACACAAGAAATATGGACTTGTGTGGGAAGATAAGCCAGAAGATGTAGAGGAACGTCTTCGTGATGAACTGCCCGTGCTTCGTGAAGTGAAGGACAAGTATATTCCTTCTTATGCTGATGATTCCCCCAATCATATTATCATAGAGGGTGACAATCTCGAAGCACTAACTGCTCTTTCTTATACCCACGAAAGGAAGATCGATGTTATCTATATTGACCCTCCTTATAATACGGGAAACAAAGACTTTATTTATAACGATTCATACGTTGATGCAGAGGATTCTTATCGCCATAGTAAGTGGCTTTCCTTCATGAACAAACGACTTAAAATAGCTAAAAGACTATTATCTGAAAAAGGCGTTATATTCGTATCCATTGATGATAACGAGCAGGCTAACTTAAAGTTACTTTGCGATGAAGTCTTTGGAGCAACAAACTTTATCGCTAACATTATTTGGGAGAAAGCTGATTCACCAAGGATGGATGCAAAAATAATCTCGTCACGTCATGACTTTATCGTGGTTTATGCTAAGGACATAACAACTTTACCACTAAACAAGTTGAAAGTTTCAGATGTACCTGAGCATTATAACAAAACAGATGAAAATGGAAAGAAGTATTATCTGAAGCCTCTAAGGTATATGGGAAATGCAGACAAACGAGAAGACAGACCAAATATGTATTTCCCAATAATCGCTCCAGACGGTACTCCTGTATTACCAATCAGAGCTGATGGTTCTGACGGTCGTTGGCGATGGAGCCGAGAGAAAGTTGAAGAGGAGAAAAATAGACTTGAGTTTGTAAAAACAAAAAAAGGATGGTCTGTTAACACAAGACTATATGCTGATAGCATGTCTGATATACCTGTTGAAACATTATGGTATAATAAGGACGTAGAAAGTAACCGTCAAGCAATTGCAACTATAAAACAAATATTTGGTTCAGAGAAAACATTTACTAATCCGAAGCCTGTTAAATTGATACAAAGAATAATTCAAATAACAGGTGATGAATCATCTGTAGTGCTCGATTTCTTTGCTGGGTCTGGTACTACTCTTCATGCTACTATACTTCAAAATGCGGAAGACGGTGGCCATCGCCAATGCATTCTCGTAACGAACAATGAGAATGGAATCTGTGAGAATGTTACTTATGAACGTAACAAGCGAGTAATCAATGGCTATACAACACCCAATGGCTCAGATGTGGATGGATTGAAGAACAATAGTCTTCGCTACTATCGTACCGACTTCATACCTCGTGACCGTACCCAACAGAATATGCGCGACTTGGTAAACGCATCCACAGATTTGCTATGCATCAAAGAGGACTTGTATAATGAGCAGAACAAGTTTGGACGATTCCGTGTAAATTCTCGATTGATGCGTTACTTCTCGGATGGGAAGAAGCACATGCTTGTGGTCTATCGAGAAGAAATAGTTGACCAGTTGGCAGCAGAGATTGAGAATCTTGACTTTGGTAAGGAGAAACTGAAGATATACATTTTCTCTCCAGCTCGTTATGCCTTCAATGACAACTTCGCAGAAGTAAGCGAAAAGATAATTCTCGTTGCACTCCCTGCTGCTATCTATGATGCTTACGAGAAGGTGCTGCCGAAACGCAAAGAAAAACTCTTTGAATTAGAAGAGGCAACAGAAGTAACAGAAGCAACAAATGCCACTACGCAAGACTTGTTCAGTGGACAAGAGGAAGGAGGTGAACAATGAAAGACTTGAAATTCCAACAGAAAGCAGTTCACGAACTCGTAGAGAAAACCATCGAACTATTGCGTCTGCCTGGGCATCGACGTTCTTTGATATTCAAGGCACCTACAGGAGCGGGCAAAACAGTGATGGCCTCTCAACTGTTGGCTGACCTTACAGAAGAGTTGCAAACACGTGGCGATATGCCATATACACAAGTAGCGTATATCTGGATTGCTCCAAATAAACTGCATCAGCAGAGCTACTTTAAGATGAAGAATTACTTCACAGAAACCCATCTGCTCCGTGCTGTGATGTATGATGAACTGGATCAGGCAGAAGGCTATATCAAACCTGGCGAGATATTGTTTGTGAACTGGGAGAGCATCAACAAGGAAAAGAATGTGATGGTGCGTGACACAGAGCAAAGCAATAGTGTCTATGAGATAACACGTCGAACTCAGGAGGAGCATGGTCTGCCCATCGTTGTAATCATTGACGAGGAACATCTGTTCTGGTCGAAGACTGCCGATAAGTCAAAGCTGGTATTGGAGAAGATTAAGCCGAAGGTTGAGATACGTATATCGGCAACACCTAAAAGCCATAGCGACTATCAAGTGACTATTCCACGCGAGTCTGTTGTAGCAGAGGAGATGATTAAGAAACAGGTTGTGCTGAATCCAGACATCGACAAAGGCTATAATAATGACATAGAGCTGAATGAACACTTGATAGAAAAAGCCTTAGAGCAGCGCAACCGTCTGGCAGAAGCATACAAAAGGCTCGGGGTGAATATCAACCCTCTCCTGCTTATACAGCTGCCTAACGATACCAGTGAAACCATGACAGCGGAGGACACCCAGATTGCAGACCAAGTGAAGCAATACCTTGGAGTGATAAAGGGTATTACTCCAGAAAATGGACGTATGGCAATTTGGTTGTCAAAAGAAAAAGCAAATCTTCCCAATCTGGAAGAGCCGGATAATATGGCAGAAGTATTGCTCTTCAAACAGGCCATAGCTCTTGGATGGGACTGTCCTCGTGCCGCAGTTCTGCTTATCTTCCGTAAACTCAGTAGTGACCAGTTCACCATCCAGACGGTTGGGCGCATCCTGCGTATGCCGGAACAGAAGTTCTATACGGACAATTCGCTGAATGTTGGCTATGTCTATACCGACATCAGTAAAGACCGCATAGAAATTGTCGCAGAAGACATGGACTATCTGAATAAAGATGTGCTACAAGCTGTCCGTCGCGAAAATTTGGAAAACATACAATTGCGGTCATACTACAGCGTTTACAAGAGTAGCGACCGTAACCGTCTTGGGCCTGACTTTAAGAAGGTACTCATTGATTGCTTCACCCGTCATTGGCTGGTCAACTATCAGCCATCGCTCTTCTCCCTTGCGGACTTTGGAGAAGAAGATGATGAGAACACAGAGGAAAGCACAGGACAATCCGTAGCTAATCAAAACAGGCAGAAAGTACAGGACAAGATTCGTCTTGACGTAAAGAATATCAATGTAGAGATTCCTGCCAATGTGGTTTTCCAGAACGAGTTAGGCATCATCGGTGTGGGAGAAAAGAGTAAGTTCGCTCGCAGTGCTGGCGAGGTGAGACGTATCTTCATTGACTATTGCCGTTCACTGTTGACGCAATTTGAGAAGGCTCATGGTACGGACGTTTTGGCTGGTTATCTGCTTCAGGCAATGGAAGAGTTGTTTGAACTCTTCGAGACAGATGCAATGAAGGTTATTCTCTACTATGCTAACAAACCGCGTTTTACGGAAATCATACAGACAGCATTGAATTTGTATGCCCGACAACTTCAAGGAAAGCACCGTGAAGCCAAGCAGCGTGGATTTGATGGCTATCAATGGGAAGTTCCTGCTGAACGCCTTTACAAAGAGTCAACACATCATGAACTGGATGCTGTTGAAAACCATGCGCTCATGCCATTCTTTGAGCTTAACAGTGCTTCTACTCCAGAACAGCGTTTTCGAGATTTCCTCGAAGCAAACAAAGAGTACATTGATTGGTGGTATAAGAATGGTGACGAAGGAAAACAACATTACTCCATACCCTACGAGACATCCACGGGTGACAAATCGCTATTCTATGTAGATTTCATTATCCGCATGAAGAACGGTCAGATTTTCCTTCTTGATACGAAATCACCGGGCAGTGACGGGGAAGCGCCCAATAAGCACAATGCACTCATTGATTATATGGCTTCTCCAGAACATGAAGAAGAGCATCTTCTGGGTGGTGTGCTGATTGAGAAAAATGAGGTGTGGTATTATTCTCGTTTCCATATCGACAATACAGATGACGTTATGGGATGGGAAGCATTTTATCCAAACGATTATAAATAAACAAACATATGGCTAAAGGGTTAGATCGCGTTTTCCTCCACTACGGAGTGCGGCAGGAAGACATGGAAATTATCGAGCAATCATGCCGCGACTGCGACATTGATGCAGAATGGCTGAAAGAATATGTCTTGATGCCTTGTAATAAGGAGCGTGAAGCCATCGACGACGAGCGCAAGTTGAACAAAATCCTGAATAAGGCTCTTAACAATCTACCGACATGAAAATATCAAGGATTTATGCCGAGAACTACAAGACGTATCGTCAGTTAGATCTCAACTTAGAAGTAGCAGATGACCGCCCGATAATCCTTATCGGTGGTGGCAACGGTTGTGGTAAGACCACACTCTTTGACGCTATTTATCATGCTCTTTATGGTCTAACCATTAAGTCAACCAAGCAATTTGATGAATTGTTTAATGCCGGTGTGAAACTGGAGCCAGGCTTCCAAGGTGGCGACATAATTCTTCAGGTGGACTTCTCTGGAATGGTATTGGGGCGTGAGCAACAGTACATTTTGAAGAGAACGTATCGCGTCATCAACGACCGAGTAGTGGAGAGTGTGCAGCTCAAAATGGGAGGTAACACCTTTACTTATGGCTCAGCCCAAACACCTGCTCAGCGAGCACAAAATGAAGATGTGGTAAAAAAGATTATAACAGCGAACCTCCCACCTGAATTAAGCACATATTTCCTCTTTGATGCCATGAAAACCAGTGAGTTGCTAAAAGAGGAGAAGATAAATGCCTTGATTGAAAAGAACATCAATTCTGTGATGGGCTTTAACAAGTACATTCAGCTACGCCATAGTGCTTCTTCTCTTCTTGAATCAAAGAAGGCCGAACGTTTGGAGAATGAAAACCAACGTCGTGAATACGAGCGATTGGTGAAAGATCGCAAGGCCAAAGAGGAAGAATTGGAACGCCTGAATGAAGAATATACTGAAAAACTGAGTTACGCCAATGACAACAAAGAGCAATATGAGTTGGTACAGAAGGGGCGCAATGCTGATGACGTGACGAGGGATAAAATTCGACAGATTGAAGATTCCTTGAACTTGTATGCCCAGCAGGAACGTAGTTTCAGAAAAGAAGCAGATGACATCTGCCGTGACATCGAGACAAACGTCATCTTCCCGAAACTTGCAGATGTGATTCGCGCTGAAGTGGAATTGGTCCTTCACGAGAAGGAACGTGCAACACAAGCCCGTGAAAACATCCTCTCAGAAGAACAAGTTTCGGATTTGACCAAGAAAATTGTTCATATTGTAGAACAGCAAAGCGGATTGCCTTCCGGCTCTTGTGACATTCAAGCAATCATTCAGAAAATTTTGGATTCCCAGAACGAAGCTGAAGTTGAAGACGAATATTCATTTTTGACAGAAGCAGAAGTGAAGATTTTGGAAAATCTGGTATCTTCGCCTTACGTTAATCCTTTCGTTGCCCTTGATGAGAAGCGTGACCGCCTTAACTTGGAGCGTGCAGAACTTCCTCGCCGCCGCCAGCAGTTGGAAGATTACCGCCGTGCCATCGGTGGCCACGAATATACAATCATAGAACTATATGAGGCAAACAATCAACGGATTCAGGAGTTAAAAGACCTGACAGCCAATTTGCGCAAGGAAATTAAAGACCTGGGGGACAAGATTGCTCGATACGACTATGACATTCCACTGGTGCCTGACCCGAAATATGACATGTTGTGTAAGCTGCCAGACTTCTTCAAGAATCTCTCTACGAAACTCTTGCAGACAAAGAAGCGTAGTATTGAACGCATGATGTGTGATGAGCTGAATCAAAATCTTGTCGTTTACGCTGGATATATCGGACGAGTAGAATTGTCGGGAGAAAACAGCGAAGAAATATCCTTTAAGTTCTTCCACAAAAACGGTAACGAGATTTCCATCAGCCAACTGAATGCCGGAGCAAAGCAAACTGTGATGCAGGTGTTGCTGAAGGTTCTCTATAAGCTTGGTGACTATGAGCCACCTGTAATGATTGATACCGTGATGGGAGTTCTCGACAAAGCCAGTCGTGAAGTAATCCTCGAACATTACTTCCCAGATTTGGCTCATCAGACCATTCTCCTTTCTACCGATACGGAGATTACCACTGAACGCGACTTCCAGAAGATTGAGGCGTATGTGTCTCGCACATACACCTTGCATCGAGACAAGGAAGCACAGTGTACGAATATCACCAATGATTATTTCGGACTTAAAATGAATGAGTAATGAACAACATACATCAGCTTACAATCAATAAGGCTACATCCATAGAAGGTATGCACGACCGCATACAGGATGTAAAAGCCGCCCTTGAACAGCGTATCAACCTGAACGAGTATTCAGAGAATGTTCAAACAGTCACTTTGAACTTCAGTGTCGTGTTGCGTATTTGTCTGTTGGCAGGACTCAGCGATAAAACTCAACGGAGTGTGGAAGACGTTGACAAGTTCAATTTGAAAGTATCTAATACACCATACGCCACGACTTTTTATACTAAAGCAAACATCGGTCATCTTTTTGCTACGCTCGTAAAACTACGCTATCACGATGTAGATGCAAACTGGCAGGATGGCAGATGGCTGAGCAAAGTCGTAGGACGTGAAATCCTTCGCGGTCGTGAAATTCTCTTGAAGGAAGGGGGCATCGACTCTTGGCTATGCTTTGTTCCGCAACGTGGAGGCAAAACTTCCGCTGATATTCCAGTCCTGGATCTTCATATTGGTGACTATGAGAACGGAATGCCAGCTTCGCTTGACATCAACAGCACAGAAGTAGCGAACACACAGATTTTGGTGGCTGGAACAACTGGCTCGGGCAAGAGCAATTTACTTGCCGTTCTTCTTCACGAAATTCGTTCTGCATCGTCAGATACTCACTATCCTGTGAACTTCTTGCTGTTTGACTATAAGGGGGAGTTCTCAGCTCCAGAGCATGAGAATTGGTTGCAGTTGTTCGACACCGACCGTACAGCCATTCTCAATCCTATAGAGCGTCCTTTGCCTTTTACTCCATTCAAGGACTTTACAGGAAGACCAATCAATGAAGTTAATCTGTATGCCACAGAATTGTCTTCGGCGTTAAGTTCGATAAGCCGTACAAGCATCAGTGCCAATATGGACACTCGATTGAGTACTGCCATTGTGAATGCCTACAAAGATAAGAAGCTACGTTCTGTTACATTCTCAGAGATTTTAGAGCATTATAAGGCTCTGCTCCCTGAAAAGCAGCAAGATAAGACAGATAGTGTTATATCTGTTTTGAGTCAATTGGTCAATAACCATATATTTGAGGACGAAGACAAGATAGACCTGCTAAACAGTTGTTATATCATCAATCTGGGTCGATACCCCAAGGATGGAGCAATGGCGAAGGCTATTGTGTATTTTGTTGTATCTAAACTGAATAGTATCTATGAGCAGTTGCCGCCACAGGCTGCTAACAAGGAGCGTGTGGAACTACGACACTTCACCATCATTGATGAAGCTCACTATATGTTGGATTTCGACAACCGTCCACTGCGTGAACTCATAGCCGTAGGTCGAAATAAGGGTATGAGCATCATTCTTGCAACGCAGAATATGGAAAGCTTCAAGAGTAAATACTTTGATTTCTACGCAAATGCTCAATATCCGCTCATCATGCGACAACAGCAGCAGAATGATGCTGTGCTAAAAGATTTGTTTGGAGTATCTTCAGGTCAAGCACTTCAAGAAATCAAACAGGCAATCACTGGCCTTCAAAAAGGAGAACTTATTACTAAGGACTCAGAGGCTATTGCTCTCGGCATTGGCAAACGTTGGCAGAAGATAAAAGTGACCCACTTAATTTAAGGCAGATAGCATGGAGAGCAATCGTTTTAAGGAAGCAGTTGACGCTATAGCTGTACTAAAAGAACTGGGTCTTCCCATTTCGACAGAACAGCTACGCGAAAGAAGGATGCTTGAAGACAAGTACCTGAGTGAAACTTTGGTTCCACAAATTCAGGAATACATCCAGAATCTCGTAGAGGATGTACATAAGTCTTTCAGCCTCATTGTGGACTATAATTATGGCTCTCCTGTCAAAGTACAAATTGTAGGGCGTTCCGCAAGTTCCAAAACTGGTAGCAATGACAACCTTCAAAAGAAGGGAAAAGCAGAGAATGCCTATAATGCTCTTGTCGCCAAAGAACTGTGGGACAAGTTTTCAGCTTCCTTACCTGCTGGGAACGTAGTACTTAAAGCGACGTTCTCTCAAAAATTTAAATCTATCTCGCAGCTAATAAGATTGTTCCGAGACAAAGACTTAGAGAAATACACTCTTCCATTGCTTGAAAATCTTCAACTACCGACTGATGGGCGACTCACCCCGAAGTCGATTGTAGATTTACTGGAGCCTGAGCAATTTGTTCCTGCATCTAAAACAGATACGACTCAGAAGAGAATTGGTCTGTGGTCTCAAGCACAAAAGGTCGATAAGCTTGAAGATGGAACACGAGTGAAAGTATTTGCCGCTGATGGGACAACTCCAGTTATAGTGAAAAAGATAAAGCCAATCAAAGAAGGACAATGGACTTTGAAAATCCTCTGTGAGTTAATTGCCCAAAAAAGATATTTTGAAGAGTTGCGTGTGTCGAAGAGTATATAAGTTGAATTTAACCTAACAAAATCATGGATGGAACAAAAATAAGTAAGGCATACGAAGCCTTAGAGATGTTAAAATCTGTCGGCATTACTCCATCGGCAGAGCAACTAAGGGCTATACGCCAGATGGAAAACGGCTACCTTGAAGAAGAAATCATCCCTCTGATGAAGTCTGAGTTGGAACCGCTTTTCACCAAACTTCGAGGTGACATCAAACTGGAATTCAACTATTCCCGTGAAACTGGCGTTATTCTTAAACCGTATATTCGAAGGAGCATAGAAGCTTCACCAAGAAACGGTAAAACTGACGCAAATTCTGTTGGACGCGGGAAAATGAAGTACAAGATTAGAGTTACCTTCCCTAACAACACTGTCTCTTGTAAGGTTCCTGTGTTGGAAACGTTGCTGGATGTGGTTAAGTATGCTGTTCCTGAAAGAGTTCAAGCATTGAATATGATGATAATGGGTGACAATCTCGTTTCATCTACACTCAATCCTGATGAACGGTATCGTGCTGCTCAAAAGGAAGTGAAGCCAGGACTATATGTCTGCACGTATTCTTCTACAGATACAAAATATGAACAAATAAAGCACATCAATAAAGCCTTAGGTTTAGGACTGCAAATCGATAAAATATTACTATGATGACTGAAAACTTATCTACTGCATACGATGCCATCGAATTGCTGGAGTCTTTAGGTTTGCCTGTAAGCCCAGAACAACTTCAGCAAGTAAAGCAACTGGAACAACAATACATCGAAGATGTAATTGTACCCCATATTCAGAAGGAATGTGAACCACTGCTGGAAGATTTAATCGGTGGATGTCACTTGATAATTGACTACTCACGCGAAAAAGGTCTGGACATTCATCCTGCATCAGGTGCCGAATTAAGTCCTCGTGCAGACTCCGCATTAGTAGGCTCTAACTCTACCTCATACGAACAAGATAGAACAAAGTATTCGTTTAATGGTGGGCCAGCTCTGCCTAAGAGGCGGTGTGTCCTAAAGGTTGTTCAGGAATATGTGAAAGACCATCCGAATATCACCTTTGAGGAATTGCAAAGAGTTTTTCCTGATTCATACGCAGGCGGCGGTTATTATGTTGTCGCTAAATATGAAACGATACAGCGCAAATACGACTCAATGAGTGAATTTGCACGAAGATATTTTATAGAAGAGGATGATGTAATCGTATTAGCAGATGGAACAAGGGTTATTGTCACAAGTCAATGGGGGGCGACTCGTTTTGAAACCTTCCTCGGTCTGGCAAAACGATTTTATCCGAATATAGAGCCAGTGTTGTAACGTTTGGAAAGTAATCTATGCCCAATATTATAGACATCCACAAAGCTGTCAGCATCCTTGAAGAAGCAGGTATAACCTTTACCAAGGAGCAATTTGACATAATCTTTTCACATGAGAAGCAGCGTATTGATAATGCGCTACCCGACATAGAAAAGGCTATGCGGAAGATTTGTTCTTCCATGATGTGTAAGTGGACTCTGAAGGCATCGTTTCTACGCACCGATAAATGGGCGATCGAGTGTTTAGAGAAAAACATAACAGCAGATAGTGCTAATGAAAGCATTGAGAAGGTGTATGACCAAATCAATATGCTTAGGGAGTTAGGGCTTCCCGTAGGTCAAGAGCAGATGGCCAATGTCAAAGCAACCGAATTTGTCTATGTAAAAGAAAAAGTAGTCCCTCTTCTCGAAGTCACATTAAACAACCTCCTCTCAACCTCTATTCCTGGGGTCATAATCTCTTTTTGTATTAAGCCGAAAGGGAAAATGACTTGCGATTTAGCAGAACCCACTTCACAGCCGAAGTCACAGCCTCGAAAAAACGTTAATGTCTCTATCAAGACAATAGAGACATTAGCTGCTTCTAACCATCCTAATGTGGACTGCAAGAAACTCCAAAGTGTTTTCGATAAGAAAGTGACTTCTTACAAATATTTTTGGTTCTACTCTATCATATCAATTTTAAACGAATATGACGGACGTACAATTGCCGTAACTGACATCGTTTCAAAAATGATTGCAACAGCATGGTCACTTGTGAATACTTCAAAATTAGACTTTGGTCAAGCAGATGCTCTTCCAAAATATATTGAAGATATATTAGTGAATACTGGCTTGCAAGTAGAAGCATCGCAAGATGAAGTTTTTGAATACCTAAAAGAGAACAAAAGCATTCCTCCAATTAGGGCATCCATAAATAAGCTTCGTAAGAATGTGCCTTATAGATTCCTTACTCCGTGGATAAAATATGTTTCAGACGAGCAGATGATGTCTGATTCTATTTCACCTCAAACAGGTTGTCCATATGCTATAAGTACAGAACATATCACTATCCATGAAGGATGGGACGAGTATATTCGGATCAATTCCGACCAACTATGCTCTTTTATCTCACAATCTCTATCTTCTTATCTTGATAAGTTCAACACAAAACAAGCTCTTGATATATTACCATCCGTTATCAAATGTTGAATAGCTTATGAGTAATATCTAAGAAATTGAATGGTGCGTATTTCACACACCAAACAACTTCAGCAATCCATAAATTACCTCTACAAGGACGATGCCAAAGAAGATGCAAAAGGCGATGTACAACCGCATGAAGGTTTTCCTCCCGAAATACACGCCATCCCCTCGGTTGATAATCTCATAGCACCTATCTTTGTTCCGTTCGAGCATATCACTAATGTTAATGCGGTGCTTATCGTACAGCTTTTCTTCTTGCTGCAAATACGTTTGATACTTGTTCTGCAACTGTCCAACAGACTCATCATCCAGTTTGTTTGTGATGACAACTTTCCGGGCATCAAGAATGGCATTCGTGATGGCAGTCACGGCATTGTCTGTGCTCTTGCCGGCAGCAGTAACGGCTAACACGATTTTCTTCAAATCTTCATTGGCCGTTGCGAGTTTGTCAACGATTTCTTTCACATCGTTCACATTCCTGGTGACTTGACTCAACTGCTCAGCCAGGTTATCTTTCTGCTCGGCAATCTCTTCCTTTTTGTTGATTTCTTCAACAAGATTACTATACTTATTTGACATAATGGTTTTGTTTTAACGGTGTATTCCTTTTGGTTTTCTTACAGACCTGCTCATTGGCTTGCATAGCCAGTTGGCATGTTGGGCGCAGCGTCGTGCCCATTCACGTTCATCTTCGTCCTTGTCCTTGCCCCAATTTGAGGGTGTGCTTCCTCCTCCACCACATGATTCTGAAACAGTGGTGGCGGCATCGACGTAGTTCATGAACAGCAGCATAGCCACGTTCAAGACATTCTCAAATGGTACGTCATCGTCAGGAACTTCGATGGCATCCTTCATTGCCGTGAATGCTTCCATCGGCATCGCAATGGAATAATGCTTATCGTCAACAGACAGTATTTTCCTGAAGACAGGTGGTGCTTCCGACTTTGTCTGGGCAACATCCTGACGGTCTGAACTGCGCTGTGAAATGGGCTTCCTTTCAGTAGTCTGGGAGGTGCCCACGGTAGAGCTGGGTTTCACCACACTTGGAGCGACTGGGTGAAGCTTCTTCCATGTGGCTTCAAGTTTGGGTGCGGTCAGGTTACGGCTTTTGCCCAACGTGGATGACTTGAAACGGGAGTTACCACGAAGTACGGTGTACCCATGCAGGACACCTTGCTTGTCACGTTGCTCATGGACTTTGTAACCACGGCTTTCAAGTCCGCGCTTATAGCTGTCCCAATCGTATCTCGCCATTCCACGAAGGATGTCATAACAGGCTTCCGTTATCTCCTTCTGGTGAGCCTCGTGAATATCCTCGGGCAGCTCCCATCCACGTTCAATGTTGATGGCATGGGCAGCCTTCACAGCACTGTCACCAATGAAGGAGTCATTCATCAGGTTTCCGTCAAGGTCAATGCGGTTGATCAGGATGTGAAGGTGAGGAATGCCGGACTTCGCATCAAAGTGAAGACAGGCGAATATCTGAGCTCTGTCCAGATTGAACTTGCCCTTTCCTTTCTTCTTGCCATCCTTGGCTTGGACATCCTTCTGGAGCTTATCGAGGAACTGTAGCGCATACTTGTACCAGTCATTGAGCGTCCATCCCTTTGTCTCTTCAAGGGATGGGGAAACCTCCAGTCGAAGGGTCGCGTTCTTGACTGGCTTACGCCTGAATTTCGGTTCATACTTCTGGTGAATGGTTTCCATCGCTCCCCACATGGCGAGAGGAGTAAGCCCCTCGTCAAGGTTGCGTGTCAGCACAATGTCTGCGCGGTTATGCTTGGTGGCATAGTTGGTCATGGCTGCACCATGCGGTATGGACTTTGCTTTTGCTATCATACCATCATCTTTTGAACATTCCTTCTATCTCAACAAGGCGGCGTATAAGGCTGTTAACGCCCTCTATCCATTGGCGCATGAACTGTTCGCTGCGGAAGTATTTCTTTCGCTGCTCCTGGGTTGTTCCATGAAGGGCATTCTTAATCAGAATCAGTTCGCCTCGGGCAGCTTTCAGCGACATCAGGGCATCAGCCTCCTTGTCGCTCATCATCACCTTTGGCTCCTGACCCAATGAGGTGTCATGAACATACTGGCTTTTTTTCAGTCCACAGGCTGTAGCCAGTCTTACAATCTTTTCGTTCTCATCGGGCGTATAGCACACGGTGATACGTGGATTGCGCCCTTTGCGTTCTATCTTCTGTTCCATTAGTAAATGTTTTATTTGTAGGTTTATAACTGGGCTTGGGCAACCCAATGCGAGCCTGCGAGTATTGCAAGAAGTCAATAAGCCGGGCAAGTAGCGGAGCGGATTGTCAGACATTGACACTTCTTGTTTAGAGAGTACGAAAATTCAGGCTCCCTTCGGGTTGTCCCAAACCCTTGATGGAGTTATACGGCATCGTCGGAATATGTTTCGGCTGGTGCCGTGGCGGTAGCATCCGTATTGCCCTTGTCGGGCAGTCCAGAGGAAGACTGCGCCTCGTTCTCTGAGCTGTCGCTGTCAGAGGTCGAGTCTGTCAAGGTGATGGATGGGGAAAGGTGTTCTTCAATCCGGGTGGTCGCTACGACACCTTCATTGAATAGTTCCTTTTCCCTGCCGTTACCCTCATTAGAATAGTCACGTCTATCAGGCTCGGATTGCATAGAAGTGTACTCATCCCTTTGTTCGATGGTTGGGACATCTGATTGATGTGCAGCATTCGCCAACTCAATCTCAGTAGAAGAAAGGGATAAGGAATTACCTTCATTGGCATCATTGCCATTACTGCTATCGGCAACCGTTCTATTGGCAACAGTGCTGTTGATGGCAGTCCCATCAGCGGCAGTTCCATTGTCATCATGACAGGTGGCATCATTCTGGCTTTTGTGGTTCGCCTTGATGCGTTGCTCGACCTGAGGATGGCGTGAGTAATGCTCATTGCGGATAACCTGATTGCCGATATACCAGCTGGCAACACAATGGACTGTGAAGACAGTGGTACGGCAATTCGGCACAGATGATACCAGTCCCACCTCATGGAACATATCAACCATCTTGGATGCAGTCTTGCGGTTGCACCTCCAAAGTTTGGCAAGTTCCACCTCGGAAATGGCAAACTGGCCTGGGGTTAGGTCAACTGAATACTCCTTCTTCTCATAGTGCGTCGGTTTCTTCACTGCCAGTTGCAGAAAGGTAGCAAAGCACTTCATGCGGTCAAATCCCTGTGGATAGTTAGACAGGAAATCTAACTGTCGGTCTGATAGGAACAGACCATAATACAAGTCGTTATCGTACATGGCTCAATGTTTTTAACTGTAATGGGTGTGGCCACCCTTCATGTTCACTTCTCAATCTCGGGGTTACTCATCTGCGGAAACCTCTGCTGCGAGTCTGCGGCAAGTCATCGGCGATGCTGATAAGGGCTTCGTTCAACTTCTGCTCCTCCGCTTTGTTCAGCAGGTGGATGGCACCAATGTTGATGGCGAGTGCAGCGGCTTCACGTCCGTATCGGATAGCCTCTTGGTCATCATCAATCGCCTTGTTCGCTCCTGTAGCGTCAATGTAGGCATTCACCTTGTCACGCATGGTGAAGTAGCCGAAGCCAGTCTTTGCCCAGTTAGCAGCTGAGTAAACGGCACTCTCTTTGAGTGCGGATAGTTCCTGTTCCTTCATCACTGTTTCTTGCTTAGGGTTTGCATGTGAAGACGGGCAGCATCGTCAATCTCCTCTTGGGTATATACCCGGTTCCGGCGAATCCATGAAAGGATGTCTGCTTTCTCGAAGTAGATCATCTTTCCGTTCGGGCGGTAGAAGGGAATGCTTTGCTCACAGGTCATCTTGTAGAGAGAGCTGCGAGCCATACCCATAAACTTGGCGGCTTCCTCAACGGTTAATACTTCCTTGCTTGAATCAAGGATGTCTTCCAGAACGTCAACGCGCTTCTGGAGTTCTGCAACTTGCTTGTGCAGTTGGGTGTCCTTCTGGACAGGGTTCTGTTGTGTCATTCTCAAATACTTTTTTTGTTTTACTATTATTACTATACACAATATCGTTTCTCAATCGGGCAGCAAAGTAACTAAGACTTAATCAAACAAAGGAAAATAAGGAAATCAAACTCTTGATTTAACACTTTTACGACTGGATAGGTTCTAAACCATGTTCTGATTAGGACCAACACCAGTTGCGTCACCTTCATTTGGATTGCCTCTGCAATGCGCCCTTTTCCCATCCTCCACTGACCAGATAAGTCTGAGTCTTTGCCAGTCAAAAGAGAAATGAGGCGATGCGAAGTTACGTGTATTGAGAAAGGTAGAAGAAAAACGCCGGAAGAAATGATTGAATTTTTGGAAGACTTAACTTCCGAGTATGATTTTGCAGCGTTTTCCATACTATTAAACCGTTTGGGATGCTTGTTTTCGTTGGGGATATTACAATCGGAAACAAGGGTATCGGAAGCACCCTTTTGTACCACTTCCAGAAGACAAATCCGACGTGTCTCATCAGCGAAAAAGATAATCATAGAAAATCGCATTAGTCTCAGATAGTTTTTGTAACTTTGCACCATGTTTCAGTGGCACATGCACCACGTTTCCTTTGCTTGGATTTATTTAACACAATTTTGGTGCAGGTTTGTTACGTTTGAGAAAAACAAATTTTGAAACCACTGAAACACAAATGGTTACAAAATTTCTGAAACCCACGAAGTAAAGCATGGCTCCATAGAAATGGACGGTGAGATACCTGATAATCC